>CAUONQ010000041.1:0-8108 GCA_963456995.1 uncultured Campylobacter sp.
GGCTCGTTGTCTGGCGCTTTTGCAAAGCGTTGTTTCGGAAGCCTCACCAAAAAGTTCTTAAGTTTTTTGCGGAATATTTCATCCCCCTCCAAATAATCTGTGCTATAATCAATAACTTTCCCATCAGCACTTAAGCTTACATTGAGCAGCACGCTACCTTCAGCAGGGGTCATTTTTTGCGCCCGCCACAAATAACCCAGCTGTTTTTTAACATCATTATAATAAATCTCAATTTTATAGGAATTTTGAATTTCGATGTTTAAATTTGAAGAGGTAGAATTTTTAGCAGAATCCACATCTTTTGCAAAAAGCATACAGCAAAAGGCAAAAATACAAAAAAGTCTCTTCACTTTTTTCCTTACAAAATTCTAATTTGTCTTCATCACGTCGGACATCCTAGTATCAATCTCATGCGACGCTCCGTCAGGAGACTTCGGAAAACTCTGAGTCGATAGATTATCTAAAAAATCTCGCAACTTCTGATTAAATTCCGTCTCCCGTCCCAGCTCTATAATAGTATAATCCGCCACTCGCCCATCTGCGCTAAAGACTATCTTAATCCTTGCGTCGTCCTTCGTGGTCGCCACATATCTGCTCCATAGAACTTGAAGCTTCTTCTCGATAGCGCCGTAATAAGCGTTATACTCGCCCGTCCTTTGCGTCCTGCCGCCAAGCTTATCGGATTTGACGACAGCATTTTTAGATGCCGCTTTATCCTTAGCACTAGAGGTAGCGGTTTCTTTATCAGACTTTTTATTACTCTGAACGGCGTCGCTAGCTTTAGCGCTCTCCTCAAGCTTCTTATTGTCCTTAGTCGTATCCGAAAAAAGATCGCTCAAGCTCGGTTTTTCCTCTTTTTTTGGCTCCGACTTAGCTTCCTCTTTTTTCTCTACTACTTTTTCGGAAGGTTTATCTTCCAACTTAGGCTCGGGCTCCTCTTTTTTGGGCTCAGCTTTAGGCTCGTCCTTTTTAGGTTCCGACTTCGGCTCTTCCTTCGGCTTTTCGGGCTCTTTCGGCTTCGCCTGTACCGGAGGCGGCGGGACTACTTGCGCCGTAGTCTTGATTTTATCCTCCGGCACGTCCTTCACATTCTTATTGTCAAGCTCGCCTTGCTTTGTTTCTTTAGCGATTTCAGGCGCGGACGGAAGTTTATCATCTATTTCGAAATCAAAAGTAACATCCATATAATCGTTGGGATTGTCAGTATATTTTTTAAATTTTTCCTGCGGCTTTGAAATTTGATATAAAAGAACAAAAATCACCAGCAAATAGGCAAAAAGGGCGATTAAAAACGATTTGAAATTATCGTATTTAACCCCCGTAAAATTTGAATAATTAGCCATTTGTTTGAAGCGCGACTTTAGTAAAACCCGCTTGCTTTAAGCTCTTTAAGACAAACATTACATCGTCATAAACGAGTCTCTTATCGGCTTGGATATAGACGGGTTTTTCCAAGCTATACTTGCCGGTGCCTTTAAGCAGCACGAGATTATCCGGGAATTCTGCCAGGCTCATTGAGCTTTTGTCGATATAAACCTTGCGATCTTCGCCGATACGCACAAGCAAGAATTCCGCGGTATTTTCCGAAACCTGTGCTTTTGAGCCGCTAGGCAGCTCGATCTTTTCATCGTAGATAATCGCCGTTTGCGCGACCATTAAAATCGCTAGCAAAACAAGCATAATATCGACGAGCGGAGTGATATTTAACTCTGGATTTTCGTCGAAATTATACATTAAATAGCTTTTCCAGTGTTTGCTTTAAATAGCAAAATATCTGCCGTACGATTTATGATGCTCATAACTTCGTATGCTTTGCGTTTTATAAGTAAGCTAAAGGTGTATGCTGGGATCGCTACAAAAATTCCACATCCTGTGGCAACCAGCGCCTCGCTGATCGCAGGAGCGATGGTGTCGATGCCGGAATTTCCGCCGCCAAGCTTGGAAAATGTGTGAAGTATGCTAACGACTGTACCAAATAGCCCGATAAACGGCGAAGTAGAGGCGACGATAGATAGCCAGGTAAGTCCGCTAGTGGAATCGCGTTCGGCTTTGCCTTTATAAATTTCCAAGGCTTCTTTTGAAATTTTATCGGTATTTACTTTTTGAAAAATAGAGCCCGAAAGCGAAATCCTACCACCCATCAGCAAGGATTCGAGCGCCTTTGCTTCGCGGTGTTGCCACGCACTAAGCCCTACAAATCTGGAGATCAAAATCGTAAAAGTAACGACAAAATAGACGGATAGCCAAGAAAGAACGAATATCGTAATAAACGTGCTTCTCGTAAAATAACTTAAAATTAGATCTAGCATATTTAACTTTGCCTTGCGAATTCGTCGACTCTAGCCATAATCGCTGCGGAATTTGCCGCATCGGAGCTAATGGATGCAAGCATATCTTTAGCGCGCTGCAAAGACTTCGCTACGGCGCTTTCGCTATCGCCTCCGATAGCTACGGCTTGAGTGGCTAGGATAGTAGTTTTTTCTTCGGTAACTTCCAAAAATCCGTCGTTTACCAAAACAAGCTGCTTTTTGCCGTCTTTATCTGCGATCTCAACGACTCCGCCTTCGCTTTTGTCTTTAAGTCCCGTTAGCAAGCTCGCATGCCCTGGCAAAATACCCATTTCGCCAGTAATGCCGGGGAGCTGGACGGATTTGACCTCACCCGAAAAGACCATCCCTTCGGGTGTAACGATATCTAAAAGCAAAAATTCTTTCATCTTAAAATTCCTATGCTTTCATCTTTTCGGCTTTTGCCACTACCTCGTCGATATTTCCCACCATATAAAAGGCATTTTCCGGCAGATCGTCGTATTTGCCCTCTAAAATTCCCTTAAATCCAGCGATAGTCTCCTCTAGTGAGATATATTTGCCCGGACTTCCGGTAAATACCTCGGCTACGAAAAACGGCTGAGATAGGTAGCGCTCGATCTTTCTAGCGCGCTCGACTACGAGCTTATCCTCTTCGCTAAGCTCGTCCATACCTAAAATTGCTATAATGTCTTGCAAATCTTTGTATTTTTGAAGCACTGCCTGGACGCCGCGAGCGACCTTATAATGCTCCTCGCCGATGATTTGTGGATCGAGCATTCTTGAAGTCGAATCAAGCGGATCGACGGCAGGATAAATTCCTTTTTCAGCAATCGCTCTGTTTAAAACGGTCGTCGCATCAAGGTGCGCAAAAACGGTCGCAGGGGCTGGGTCGGTAAGATCGTCCGCGGGCACGTAAACGGCCTGAACGGAGGTGATGGAACCCTTTTTGGTCGAAGTGATGCGCTCTTGTAATTTACCCATTTCGCTAGCAAGCGTAGGTTGATAACCGACCGCTGACGGAATTCGTCCTAAAAGCGCGGACATCTCCGAACCCGACTGCGAGAAGCGGAAGATATTGTCAATAAACATCAAAACGTCAAGTCCTAGCTCGTCGCGGAAATACTCGGCCATCGTAAGACCGGTTAGCGCGATACGGTTTCTCGCACCCGGCGGCTCGTTCATCTGACCATAGGTCAAGGCGACTTTATCCAAAACGCCCGATTCTTTCATCTCGTTATAAAGGTCGTTTCCCTCTCTCGTTCGCTCACCGACACCCGCAAATACGGAGTAACCGCTGTGTTTGAAAGCGACGTTGTGGATTAGCTCCATAATAATGACTGTCTTGCCGACGCCCGCACCGCCGAATAATCCTACCTTACCGCCCTTTGCATAAGGGGCAAGCAGATCGACTACCTTAATGCCGGTTTCAAAAATTTCACTCTTCGTGCTTTGATTTTCAAAGCTAGGCGGATCTCTGTGGATCGACCAGCGGGTTTCAAATTTTTCATCCTCGCCTTCGTCGATCAGATCGCCCGTGACATTAAAAATTCTACCCAAAACCTTCTCGCCCACTGGCACCGTAATAGGCGCGCCAAGAGCCGTAGCCTCAAGCCCTCGCCTAAGTCCATCGCTCATATCCATAGCGATCGTGCGGACGCGACTGTCTCCAAGGTGCGCGGCTACCTCTAGGATCAGCCTACGATGAGCGCCTTCGACGTCAAATTTAACCTCGATAGCTTCATTAATCTTCGGCAAGTAGTCCTTGAAATCGACATCGACCACGGGACCCATTACCTGAGAAATTATTCCTTTCATCCGTTTTCCTTTCATTTCATTGATTCGACGCCGCTTATGATCTCGATAAGCTCAGTCGTGATAGAGCCTTGTCTGGCTTTGTTATATGCTAAATTTAACTGCGATACGCGCTCCTTAGCGTTGTTCGTCGCATTCTCCATCGCATTCATTCTCGAGCAGTGCTCCGCTGCCAAAGAGTCAATAAGCGCGTAATACATGCTGTAGCTAAGATAGCTCTGGATTAAATTTAACATCAATGTTTCTTCATCCTCAGGGCTTTCAACCTCTACTTCCAATGTAGATGTTTTTAAAGCATCCTCGCTAATCGCAGGCTCACCGATTGGCACCAACGTATTTACCCGCATCTCTTGGGTAATCATATTCAAATAGCCGTTGTGGATAAGTATGACTTCGTCAGTTTTACCTTCGTTAAAATCCTTAACTGCGGCTTGGACGATTTCGTTAGCTTTCTCGGACGATGGAGATGAGCTCACGCCGATATATCGCTCCAAAAGCTCAATGCCTTGAAAATCAAAATACTCTATCCCCTTTTTGCCGACGGCGCGAAGGCGAACCTTGATCTTTTTCGCTTTAAGCTCCTCGATCAGAGCCTTAATTTTTTTGATGGTGTTGATATTAAAACCGCCGCAAAGCCCTTTATCTGCGGTGATAAACAGCAAATCAACCACCTTTACCTCTCGAGTGGTATCAAAAATTCTAAGTTTTTCGTCGTTGCCTGAATTATTGCCTACGTAATTTTTAACTCGCGCAGAAATTTCACCCAAGACCTCGTTAATCTTCACCGCATAAGCACGAGAGCGCATCGCCGCTTCTTTAGTATTTTTAAGCTTGACGTTGGAGACCAGCTTCATAGCTTTGGTAGTCTTCTCTGTATTTCTGACGCTTTTGATTTGAAGCTTTATATCCTTTAAATTTGCCATAATTTAGCCTTCTTAAGCGGCAAAGGTCGCTTTAAAGTCATTTAGAGCCTTAATTAAATTTTCTTCCAAATCCTTCTCGATGGTCTTTTTGCTTCTGATCTCTTCAAAAATTTCAGGATATTTCGCCTCGATATATGGATATAGCTCAGCTTCGAATTTGCCAATAGAGCTCGTAGGCACATCGTCCAAAAATCCGCGGCTTCCCGCAAAGATGATGACCACTTGATTTTCGACCGGAAGCGGCGAATAAGGAGGTTGCTTTAAAATTTCGACCATTTTTTGTCCGCGATCCAGCTGTTTACGGCTGCTCTCGTCCAGATCGCTCGCAAACTGTGCAAATGCCTGAAGTTCGCGGTATTGAGCAAGATCTAGGCGCAAGGTTCCCGAGACCTTTTTGATCGCTTTAATCTGCGCAGAACCGCCGACGCGGCTAACCGAAAGACCTACGTTGATCGCAGGACGAATTCCCGAGTTAAACAGACCCGACTCCAAGAAAATTTGACCGTCGGTAATGGAAATGACGTTTGTAGGGATATATGCCGAAACGTCGCCTGCCTGCGTCTCGATAATAGGAAGCGCCGTTAGGCTACCTGCGCCGAGTGCATCGCTTAGTTTGCTAGCGCGCTCAAGCAAACGGGAATGTAGATAAAATACGTCGCCAGGATACGCCTCGCGTCCCGGCGGACGGCGCAAGATAAGCGACATCTCGCGATACGCAACCGCATGTTTACTTAGATCATCGTAGATGATAAGCGCGTGGCGGGAGTTATCTCTAAAATACTCGCCCATCGTGCAGCCCGAATACGGTGCTAAATACTGAAGCGCAGCCGCCTCGCTAGCACCCGCCGCGACTACAATCGTATAATCCATCGCGCCGTATTCTTCAAGCTTTTTAACGACTTGTGCGACGGTGGATTGCTTCTGGCCGATTGCTACGTATATACAAATGACGTCTTGACCCTTTTGATTGATGATGGTATCAACGGCGACGGTGGTTTTGCCTGTTTGTCGGTCGCCGATGATGAGCTCGCGCTGTCCGCGACCGATCGGCACTAACGCGTCTATCGCTTTAAGACCGGTTTGAAGTGGCTCATGGACGGATTTACGAGCCATGATGCCTTTGGCCTTTTCTTCGACAAATTTAGTATCGCTGGTCTCTATCGCGCCTTTGCCGTCGATCGGTTCGCCTAGAGCGTTTACCACGCGACCTATTAGGGCATCACCTACTGGAACGCGCAAAAGCTTACCCAGTCTTTTAACGCTACTACCTTCGTTAATACCGCTAGTATAACCTAAAATAACGATACCGACACTGCTCTCCTCTAAATTTAACGCGATACCACGAGCTCCGTTTTCGAATTCGACCATCTCGTTAGCCATTACGTTTTTTAAGCCGTAAACATTAGCAACGCCGTCTGCGACCGAAACGACCTTACCGGTTTCTTCGATATCAACGCTAAGATCGAAATTTTCGATTCGCTCTTTGATTATGCTGCTAATTTCGTCTGCCTTAATTTTCGCACCCACGCTTTACTCCTTTAAATTGCTTTTAAAATATATTCGCTCATTTTTTGTTTCAATCTATCAACTGAAAAACTAATCTCAAATCCAAGATCCTCGACTTCGATCTTAATGCCTTCAAGCTCGCTTTTAACAGGTTGCAGAGTAATATCTGCATTAAATTTCTTTGAAATTTTAGTCTCTAGCTCTTTTATTTTCGCGGCGTCTATTTCGGTAGCGGAATAAATTTTACCTAAGTATTTATTATCCAGCGCCGCAATATTCTTGCGCAGTTCCTCGACTATCTGTGGGATTAGTGCAATACGCCTATTTTTAGCTAGGAGTTTAATAAAATTTACGATTTTTTCGCTTGGATTTTTTATAAACGACGCAATAAGTTCCACTTTGGATTCCTCTTTTAGCGTCGGAGATTTTACAATATCTTGGAATTTTGGAATTTTAAACGCGCTCGCGACGCTCTCGAGCGTCTGCAAAACAGAGCCTAGTTCATCTTTTTTATAGCTCAGTATAAGGGCGTTTACATATCTTTTTGAGGTGTTATTTATCATCATCCGACCTTTTTCTCTACGATTTTAACCAGTTTGTCTTGACCGAATTTAATGTCTTCCGATGCAAAAACGTCATCCAGTATCTCGCTTACGACCTCTTTTTTGATCTTACGCGCCTCAAAGCTCTTCTGCTCGTCGAAAGATTTTTGCAAATTCGAAATCTCTTGCTCGGTTGCATTTTTTATCTTTTCGGCGGCGAACACGATCTCTTTTTTAGCGGTTTCGATTAAAGCTGCGCCTTGAACCTTGGCATCTTGTAGATCTTTTTTAGCTTGCTCTTTGCGAGCTGCGGACTCTTTTAAAATTTTTTGATTAGCTTCAAGCCTAGATGCGATACCGTCGATCCTACCTTGATATGCTGCTTTTGCAGGACCTTTTAAAAGATAAAACAAAATTCCGAAAAACAAAATGAAATTTATGCTTCGCCACAGCACGTCGTAGTCTTTGACTCCATCGTGCCCACCGCTTGCTAAAACAAACGCCGGAATTATAAATAAAAATAGATATTTTTTCATACTGAAATCCTCATACTTTAGCCACGGCGGTGCTTAGGGCATTTTTAAATTCCGGAATTTTGGCTTGCAAATCATTTTTTAGGTTACGTCTTTGCTCATCCAAACCGCCTAAGAATTGATCAAAATCCTCCTCCATCGCGGCTTTTTTCTCGGCTATTTCTCTGGCGGCAACCTGCTTCGCGCTATCCATCGCCTCTTGCTTTATTTTAACAGCTTGCAACTTCGCAGCATCCATGATTCTTACGATCTCTGCTTTATCGGCATCTGCATCCTGTGCGTTTTTCATCGCATTTGCCTCATCTTCTTTAATAACAGCCTCTCGCTTTTCCATGTGCACAAGTCGCGGTCTATAAAGCTTGCTATTTAAGAACTAAATCACAGCTAAAAATACGACAATGGTCGTTATCATGGCGGTCAAACTTACGCCTAGCATCGCACCTCCTCCAGGTTAGTTTTAAACAAAATATGTATTTAACAATA
>CAUONQ010000042.1:0-7955 GCA_963456995.1 uncultured Campylobacter sp.
AGCCTACAATGATGGACGTTAGTAAAGCGGCGGTCGCAGCAAGGGGATGTAGGTTATGATATGCATGCACGGCGAGCAAATATCACGCATCTCGCGGCAAGCGGCAAAATTTCATCCACCATAGACCACTGTAAGCAGATAAAATTTTACATTAAAACGTAGCTTTGCCGAAATTCTAGCGCGTTTGAAAATACGGAGTGATCGGATGAGAGGTAAGACAGCGGACGGCTCGGCGGTGAAATAGCGGCGCGAAATTTTACTTTACTGCGCGGTATATACTCAAGGCGCGATCTAAAACTCATTTTCCAATCAAGTGGCTCGCATACCCTCGCAATACATACCTCAAGGCGTGATTAAAACAGACAAAATTTTAAAATTTAACGCCGTATTCGCAGCCTATGGAATTTACAACGTAAATTTAAAAGCAGCGATCTGCTTTATAAAATTCCATTTCGAATTTTAGCCCGCGATATGCCCTTTTTGAGGCGAAAAAGGCCGCTCAATCGCAAGATCGCGCTTCTTGCAAAGATGGCGGCGACGCATTACTCCGCCCGCTTGCAAAGCCCGTCAGCCTTCCGATGACGCTTTGATGAGAGGCGAGCTGCGTCTGCGTAAATTTTGCATTATTAAGATCGCGAATTTGCTTATCGCTAAATTTAGTATAGATGCGGCTACCGCGCGCCGCTACGATAGGAGTGGGCTTGCGTTTAAATTTGCTCCGATCGCGCTGTGTTTTGCGATAAAAATTTATGAAATTTAATTTGCGGTCGGCGCCAAAAAATTTTATAAAGCTCCATTTTAAAATTTGCGGCACGGGCACGTACCGATCAGGTCGTCAAGCTAAAATCAAATCTCAAAATTCCAAGCGGCGAATGCAGAAAACCCTCGCGCCTAGCGTATCTGCGGCGGCGGTGCGGGCACGCTAAATTTATCGCTTTTAGGACGCAAAAAGACGCGCGGGCGCGGGCAAAATTTATTGATTTTAGAGTTTAAAGCATCGAATTCGCGCGCCTAGGCTAAATTTTAAAATTTAAACGCGCGACGCTTCGGACGCATCCGCGCGACTGCGAGCGCTCATAAAATTCGCTAGAAGCAAGGTTGTAAAACCGCGGGCGGGCGCAAAATTTATCGCCGCAAAAATCAAAGCCGCGAAAGCAAAAAGGCTCCGCGAGCATTCGCTGCCCACCCGCCCGAGCAAATTAAAATCGCATGATCCGCCTGGTTGGCATACGTGGAGGGCGCCGCTGCGGGCATTTGCATTTAAATCCGGTGCGATCGCAATGCGATTTAAAACTGCGCCTGCTTAATTCGCGCCTTTCGGTTCGCTCGCAATCACATCTCGCCGCAGTAGCGCTTTAAATTTACGCCGCCGCGATTTGTGCGCATTCAATCGCTACGGCAAGGGTAAAATTTCAAAATCTAGGTCCATATGCGCCGATTTGCACCGCCCAAAATCGCGCGGATCAAATTTACGCTACCGCAATCCGCGCAGATTAAAGCGCCGCCGCTTAAAAACGCAAATTTTACCCCTCAAACGGCGGCGCGAAATTTCGCTAAAATTTCATCTCTTAATTCGGCGCGCGATTTATAAAATTTCGCCCTCGCCGTGCCCTGAAATCTGCGGCTTAGGCAGCGCCAGGCTCTTTGCGGTTTTGCTAAAAAGTATCAGATCCTCGGTGCTTTGCACGCTCCACGGCAGCCGCGAGAGCGCGAATTTAAAAATTTCAAAGCAAGAAACGGCGTCGCTAAATGCGCGGTGGTGGACGTTTTGCACGCCTAAAAGCTCTTTTAGTGAGCCAAGCCCGTATCTTTGCGCCTCGATCGTGCGGCGCGCGAGCTCGACGGTGCAGAGCCTGCGATTTAAAAGCATTCCAAAGCCGCATTTTTGCAGGCTCGCGTCGATGAAGCCGTAGTCAAATTTGACGTTGTGCGCCACAAAAACGCTATCTCCCAAAAACAGCCTAAACCGCTCCAGCACGCTAGCTAGCGGCGGTGCGCCCACTAGATCCTCCGTGCAGATCCCCGTAAGCTCCGTGATGTTTTCGGGCACGACGGGCGCATAAACGAAGCTCTCGAAGCGGTCCAGCTCCTGCGTGCCGCGCGTTTTTATCGCGCCGATTTCGATGATCTGGCCGTTTGAGAGCCCGCCGTTCGTCTCGATGTCCACAAAGCAAAAAATTTCATCCAAAATATCCGTCTCACGGGTTTTGAGCGTGATTTTGCCGCTATCTAGCTTTATTATCTCTATGCCCAGCGCCCGCCACATCGAGAGGTCTTTGGGTTCGAAAAGCTCGGTAATTTCGGCAATATCGCTTGCTTTTGAGATAAAATCGTAATAATTTATGCTCTTTTGAGCCAGTAAATTTATGAGATTTTCGATTCTATGCGTCAAAATTTTACCCCTGTGCCGCGCCTAAATTTTAAGCGCACGGATCGCCTCCGCGTAGTCGTTTGAAGAAAATATGTAGTTGCCCGCCACCACGACGTCGGCACCCGCTTCGTCAATATCTGCGATATTCAGCCCGTTTACGCCGCCGTCGACCTCGATGAGGCATTTTGCGCCTTTGCGATCGATCAGCTCGCGCAGCTGCTTAATTTTCTCAAGCGCCGAGGGGATAAATTTCTGCCCTCCAAAGCCCGGATTGACGCTCATTAAAAGCACCATATCGACCTCACCCAAGATAAACTCCAGCGCGCTAAGCGGAGTATGCGGATTTAGCACGACCGCGGGCGAGACGCCGCTGCGGCGTATATGATCTATGAGGCGCAGCGGGTGCTGCTCCTCCTCGATGTGGAAGCTAAGAAATTTCGGCTTTAGCGGCAAAAAAAGATCAACGAAAAACGGCACGTTTTTAACCATCAGATGGATGTCTAAAGGCTTGCTGCTCGCCTTTGCTGCCGCACTTACTACGAGCGGTCCGATCGTGAGATTGGGTACGAAATGTCCGTCCATCACGTCAACGTGAATGAGATCAGCGCCCGCTTCGCAGACTGCGCAAATTTCCTCCGCGAGCCTGCCGAAATCTGCCGATAAAATGCTGGGTGCTACATACATAAAATTCCTTTAAAATTTCAAGATGCGAAATTTTACTTAGTTTTGTCATAAATTTCGCTAAATTTAAACCGCGGCGGATTTTAAGCATAATTTGAAATTTTTTTGATATAATCGCCATTTATTTTAATCATCAAGGATTTATTATGGCAAGAAGATGCGCAATCACCGGCAAAGGTGCGATGGTAGGGAACAACGTCAGCCACGCAAATAACAGGACCAAAAAGAAATTCCAGGTCAATCTACGCACCATCCGCGTTCAACTAGAAGACGGCTCAACCAGACGAATCAAAGTAGCCGCCTCAACTCTACGAACTATGAAAAAACAATCAAAATAACCTCTTAAAGAGGAATTTATGTCTGTTTTGGACAAGATCAAGCGATTCCTCGACTGGTCCGGCTCGACTAAGCCGGACATCAACCTCTACACAGAAATTTACGACCAGCTACGCCCTTTTCGCTTACCGCTTATAACCATCGTGCTGATGATGCTAATCGGCACATTAGGCTATGTCTTTATAGCGGGCTTTTCGCTCGTAGACGCCTTTTATCAGGCGGGCATGACCTTTACGACGGTAGGTTTTACCGAAGTAGCGCCGATATCGCCCGCGGGTAGAATTTTTACCGTCTTATTCATCCTCATGGGCTTTGGAACTTTTTCGTTTTGCCTAGGCGTCGTCGTCGAGGTCATAAAAAACGGCAAACTTCAAAATTTACTTAGGGAGCAACGAATGATCAACAACATCGCAAGGCTCAAAAACCACTACATTATCTGTTACAACAACATCTACTGCGCCGAGCTTGCCAAGCAGTTTCGCGAAAATCATCTACCTTTTGTCGTGATCGACCCCGATCCCGCTCTAGCCAAAATCGCCGAGGAAAACCGCTATCCATATTTCATCGTAGGCGAGCCGCACGTAGAAACCACGATGCTAAAAGCACATCTGTCATCTGCAAAATCTGTCATCACGCTAAGTCCAAATTTAGCCGATAATATCGCGATAATCTCGCTGGTACGCCTATACGAAAAGGAGCTTGGTCGCATCACCCCCTACTTCATCATGGCAAATAGCGATGATGACAGCGACACCGAGAGGCTAAAAAAACTCGGCGCAAATTCTATCGTCTCACCATCCAAACTCGCTGCACAAAGGCTCTCTGCGATCAGCGTGCGCCCTGATATGGAAAACATTTTGGAGCGGTTTTTGTATAAAAAAGACTCGCTTATCGATATCGAGGAGATCACGGTGCCCGATTTTTCATGGATCCGCTTCAAACGCTTAAAAGAAACTCGCCTGCGCGATTTTACAAACGCCGACGTCGTGGGAATCAAAGAGCCCAACTGCCGCTTTATCCCGATGCCGGATGGTGACTATCTCATCGGTACTGGGGTAAAATTTTTAGTCATCGGCACGGCAGAGGGCATCCGCAACACTAAAAAACTCATCCGCAGCAAATACAAGCCACAGGAGATGAGATATGTTTAAAATCACCCCGCTTGAGCTTGGGTTGCAAAATGTCGAGGGCTTTTATTTCGACGGCGTAAATTCTGGCTTTAAAAAAGAGGGGAACGATCTGGGATTTATCCGCGCGGACGAGCCCTTTGCTGTAAGCGCGATCTTTACGAGCAATAAATTTCAAGCCGCGCCGATTAGGCATTTCAAAAGGGCGCAAGAGCGCGCGTGCGGAGAGCTTAAAACAAATTTTATCCTCGTAAATTCCAAAAACGCAAACTCGATGACTGGGGAGCAAGGTATCGCCGATATCGATGAAATTTTTAACGAGCTTGGCAAAAAGACCGCTCTGATAAACCCCGTTATGAGCTCCACCGGCGTCATCGGATACCGCCTCAAAAAGGAAAAAATTATCGCCGCCGCGCAAAATTTTAACCTCTCGGCGCAAAACTCAGATGCCTTAGCCACCGCCATTATGACGACAGATACGATAAAAAAGGAGCTTGCGTATGAAATTTCTTTAGAAAACGGCGATAAATTTCACATCGCAGCCGTTTGCAAGGGCGCAGGCATGATCAATCCCGCGCTTGCGACCATGCTCTGCTTCGTCCTAACCGACGCAAAAATCCCACGCGCGGATATGGACGAGCTGCTAAAAAAGGCAGCGGAGCAGAGTTTCAACACCGTAAGCGTCGACGGCGACACCTCCACCAATGATACGATTATGCTCTGCAGCAGCGCTAAATGCGCCTACGAAAAGGATGCCTTCGCCTCCGCGCTAAACGCCCTTACGCATGAGCTTGCGCTAATGCTGGTAAAAGACGGCGAAGGCGCAACCAAGCTGGTGCGATTTAAAGTAAGCGGCGCCGCAAATGCCCAGGATGCCCGCATGGCAGCGAAGGCGCTAAGCAATTCGCCGCTTGTTAAAACGGCGATCTTCGGCGAAGATCCGAATTGGGGTCGCATAGCCTCGACCATAGGCGCCTGCGGCATCGAATGCGACGAAGAAAAGCTGCGCATCAAATACGACGATGTGCTGCTTTATGATGCGCAAAATCACGAGCTGGACGCCGCGCGCGAGGCTGCGGCTCACGCCGTAATGCAGCAAAAAAGCTTTACGATCTGGTGCGATTTAGGGCTCGGAGATGGCGAGTTTAGCGCGTACGGCTGCGATCTTAGCTACGACTACGTAAAAATCAACGCCGATTATAGATCATAAAGATTCACAGCTCGCTTCATAACCTAAAAATCTCGTCTCGAAAATAGCGAATAGCAGCAGGGCTTTAAAGCTCTGCTCTTAAAATTTTATCATTTAAATTTGCCTGTTTTAAATTTTTAAAAATTAAAATCTCACCTCTTAAAATTTTGAATCTCATGCGTGAAATTCAGTCTAAATTTGATAGCTAAAATTAGGTTTTAAGCGCTTTATTGATATACTTGAATAAATTTTTCAAAGGAGTAGGCATGTTTCATGAATACAGAGATTTAATCACTGAGTTAAAAGGCAAAAACGCACGATTTGATTCACTTTTTGAGAAGCACGACGAGTTGGATCACAAGATCGCCGACGCGCAGGCCGGCAGAGTGCATATGAGCGATCTGGAGATCGATGCGATGAAGAAGGAAAAGCTTCGCATAAAAGATGAGCTAGGCAGCTTGCTAGCGCAATATAAAGCCGAAAAGGCAGATAAATAAAGCTGCTTGCGGCGAAATTAAGATGCAGCAGAGTGCTAGCAAGGCTAATTTCGCCGCTAAGCTTTAATCCGCGTTTAGAATTTTCTAATCTCAATAAGTTTAACTGCTTAAGTTTGCCTCGCACGATAGAGATATTAAAACAGCGCGCCAAAACGAGTTAAAATTTATACCGCACGCTCCGCCTTGACACCACTAAATAATTTTTACGCATCGGCTGCATCACTGCATATACCAACAATGCGGTATTAGCGCAATCAAATATAATTCGTTACGGCTCTCTATCGCCCCTTCCGCTTCCAAAAATATCTCTTGTTGAATGCACTTTTGCGCTACAGAGTAAATTAAAATTTACGCCGCATCGCCCTGCAGCCTGGCTTTTAAATTTTAATTTGCAGCGAGCATTTCTAATAAAATTTCAAATCTTGCGTTTTGCTTATTGCGGGCGTAATACCTACTTTAAAATTCCGCATTTCGAAGGAATCTAAAGTAACGCTAGAATTTTAAATTCCCGTTCGCGCTAGCCGTGAAATTTCAAATTCGCAGCCTCCGACCAAGTGCTAGTTTATGCTAGAGCCTGCTTTAATCTCTTCAAAGAATTTAGCCAAGCTTGCTTGTTTCAAACCCACTTCGTTGAGCTTTAAAAATTTAGATTATTTCTTTGATCGTATCGGATAATGCCTGCCGGCACGGAATTACTCAAGCCACTCTATTACCATATGTGCAATTAAAAGCGGTGCTAACGTAGAATTAAATAGTATAAGTGAGATCTGTAAAAGGTGTGAAAATTTAATCATAGAATTTTAAGCGCTAAGGATTTGCGATAGGATTTCGCTGCGCAAATTAAATCCCAAAGCTAGCAGCCTACTCGAAAACCTTTGCTTCTAAGCCATGTAGCCTTTGCAAGCCGATATCGATATATTCATTAAGCTTCTCATTATTTTCCAGCAATTTGTCGTAATAGCTCTTGGCTCTTTCTCTCGCGGTCGCATCAGGCTCGATATACTTTAGCCCGCTTTTGAAAAGTCCTTTGGATTCCACAAAATAGATCGAGTGAATCTTCTCGCAGTGCGATAGCCCCGCTTCAGTGTAGTTTAAAATCGATTCGTATGCGATATTGCCTAACAACTCTTGCAGTCTATTTGCGGGATTTTTGAAAAACTCGGCAAACTCCTTATACGGCGTAAAAACCTGATCCAGGTTTTTCATCGCATCGCCGTAGATACCCTTTTTCAGGCGGAACATCGTCATTTCTTGAGAACTTACAAACTTCTCTATCGCTTTTATCGTATCGTTTTTATTCACTGAATTTTTCCCTTTTAAAATATGAAACGCTTGGATTATATCGTTTGTTTTATAAAAATCCGTTAAAAATCGGTTAAATTTTGCCCTGGCGTTTTAGCCAAATTTCTTCGAGCACTTTTTATTAAATTTCCTGCCTCAGCCGCCGCACTTCTCGCACAATCCTCGCACGAGTACACTTTTGACATTTTTTTGTGGCAAAGCAGGCATCGAAATCTCCTCCATTTTATGGCAGTTTTCGCAGACAAAATACGCTTTTGCGCCGTCGGTGAGCTCATAAAAACTTTTATGATTATTCTCGCTGGTAATTATCAAATTTTTCTCTTCCAAAAGCGCTATATTGCGATATATCGTGGTTTTATTAGCGCCCGTTCGTTCTACTAGTTCATCGTAGCTTACCGGGCATTTTTTCTCGCTTAGGATCTGCACGATCTGCACTCTAAGCGCAGCTGGAG
>CAUONQ010000043.1:0-7815 GCA_963456995.1 uncultured Campylobacter sp.
GCTTTAATACAATTTTCACTAAAATCACGCCGTCTTAATTAAAATAATTTTCAAAAAAAGGAAAATTTTGTCTAAATCCTTTCGCAAAATCTCGCGCAAATTTCATTTGTGGCTATCTTTGATATTTTGCCTACCCCTTATAATCATTTCTATAAGCGGCTCGGTCTTAGTCTATGTGGAGCGGATCTATGAAGCTTTGCTGAAAGACAAGGTGTTTAGGACACAAGAAAGCGTGGCGAAATTCCCCGTTAGAATGAAATTCAGCGCCTTGCAATCCGAGATAAATTCCAAATTTAAGGAGTATGCGATCATGGGCTGGAGCATCGCGCAAGATCCTTTAAAGACCGATAAAATCAGACTTTCCTCTCAGAAACTGCAAAAGCGGATCATAATTTACTTAGACGCTTTTAGCGGCGAGATAAAAGGCGCGCCCATGCTGCGAGATGAGGGCTTTATCGGCGCGATAAACAAACTGCACGCGGAGCTGTTTTTAGGTCGCGGCGGTAGAATTTTTACAGGTATCGTGGGGCTTAGCGCGCTACTTATCGGCATTAGCGGCTTTTTTATCTACAAAAAATTTTGGCAAAACTTATTCTCGCTGAGGCTAGATCGGGCCATATATTTTATGCGCGGCACTCACCGCCTAATCGGAGTCGCAAGCACTCCCGTAATGTTTGCTATAGCTATAAGCGGAGCATGGTGGGAGCTAAGGGCGGTAACTTACAAGCCGCTCGCAAATCCATGCGGCGCGGTCTTGCAGAATTTTAAGACCGAGCAAAATTCCACCGTCGCGGCATCAAACGGAGCGGTAAGCATGAAAACGGCGCAAAATTCCGTAATGCTAGATGAAGCTTTAGCGCAGATAGAAATTAAATTTAAAGAATTTCGCTCCACCTATATCGCCTTTCCGCTCTGTCCGGGCGGTGCTTTTACCGTATACGGCTTCGAGGCGGGGCAAAACCCGCTGCAAAGCCCTTACGCGAGCCGTATCACGATATCGGATGCAGGTGAAATTTTAAAAGCGGACTTTATAAACGATGCGGATTTTTCGGACAGACTTCAAGACGGCTTTCGTCGCGCCCATGCGGGCTCATACGGCGCAATAACGAAGCTTATATGGTTTTTAGCGGGGCTTGCGCCCCTATTTTTAAGCATTTGCGGATTTTACATAACCCTAAAAAATAGAAATTCTAAAAGGAGAAAGTTATGAAGAAAGTATCTCTTTCGCTCGTAGTCGCATTAAATATGCTAACTTCGCTTTATGCGGAAAATAACGCCACTGCGAGCACCCCGGAGGACTTAGGCACCATAGAGGTGCAAGATACCCAAAAGCTCCGTCGCGACGACAGAGATTATGAGGCTAGAAAGCTCGTTAAAAGTACCACCAGGCTCGATCTTACGGCGAGAGAAACGCCCCAGTCTCTTACCGTGGTGACCGAAGCCAAGCTAAAAGATATGGGGATAACCGACTATCAGGTGCTGATGCGAAATATCGCGGGCATTACGAGCGGGCGTATGGATGAGAGGCTCTATCCTACGGCGCGCGGATTTAGCATAGATTATTATCTGCTTGATTCGATGCCTAGCTTCGGAGGTTTTAGCCTCGGGGCGAACGATTTA
The DNA here is from genome assembly GCA_963456995.1 of uncultured Campylobacter sp. Classification (GTDB taxonomy): domain Bacteria; phylum Campylobacterota; class Campylobacteria; order Campylobacterales; family Campylobacteraceae; genus Campylobacter_B. The sequence continues at coordinate 1,621 of CAUONQ010000043.1, forward strand.
AATTTACTGCCATATGAGCGCGTTGAGGTAGTAAAGGGTGCGAACGGATTATTAGCAGGCGCAGGAAATCCCGCCGCGAGTTTAAATTTTATCCGCAAGCATGCGGATTCCGCCGTTCCGAAAGGATACATCAGCCTAAACGGCGGCTCATACGACAAATACGGGCTTAAAACCGATGTGCAAAGCCCGCTCAATCAAAGCGGTTCGGTGCGCGGACGCCTAGCGTTTATGCATGAACGATCGCACTCTTATATGGACTATTACAATCGTCGCAATACTGCCGTTTATGGCGTATTAGATATCGATGTAACAGACGATTCAAGGCTGAGCTTTGGCTCATTTTATCAGACTCTACGCCGACATGGCACGCGCTGGGGCGGAATGCCCGCGTTTAACTCGGATGGTACGCGCACGCACTTCGGCAAAAACAAAATTTTCTCTCAGCCTTGGACGCGATACGACATCTCTACGCTTGATTTTTATGCCGATTTTAAACAATATTTCTCAAACGAGGCGAGTTTAAGCTTGAGTTATTCGTTTCGTCGTGCTCATACCGATTCAAATTTGCTCTATTATGGCGGCAGGGTAGGCCCTGGCGGCATCGGAAACGTCGCCGATCTTAGCGTTTATGCTAACAAGCGCGAAGTGAATATCCACAATATCGACGCCTATGTGAATATCCCGTATGAGCTTTTCGAACAAGATCATGAATTTGTATTTGGCGCGATGTATAATCTTTACAAAAAAGGATCTGATAACGTAAGTAGCTACTGGAATAGTCGAAACACTCCAGCAGGCCTTGCTTATGCCGCGCGTACTAGAATAAATTTTAACGACCTTCATATTGAAGATCCACGCTTACCGTATGTAGATCAAAATAATGCCGATCGAACTATTCAAAAAGCAATTTATGCCGCGAATAAACTCTCAATTACCGAGGATTTAAAGCTCTTATTAGGAACGCGGATGAGTTACTATAAATATAAAATTACAGGTGGAGCGGATAATAGAAATTTTACCCGCGAAATTACTCCATATGCAGGGATCACCTATGATTTAGACGATCATCATACCCTTTATGCAAGTTATACGAGTATTTTTAAACCTCAAACCTACAAGGACAAAAACAATAAATATCTTGATCCCATCCAAGGCAAGGACTACGAAGCGGGTATCAAAGGCGAGTATTTTGACGGCGATCTGCAAGCAAGCCTGGGCGTTTTTAAGATCATCCAAGATAAGCTCGGCATCCGCACCGACGAGTATATCACGGGCACAAATTCCTACGCTTACAGGCAGGGTCGCGGAGTAACCAGCAGGGGCGATGTTTAACGCCAACGGTTCGACCTTCACCCGTCACCCCGATACCAACCGCGCGGTCGCGGCGATGCGTAAGATAGAAGCGATCATCACCACGGAGCCCTTTTGGACTAGTACTGCAAGACTCAGCGACATCGTGCTGCCGTCGGCTCTAGAGTGCGAGCGCACGGATATAGAGTTTGCAAACTCGACTAGCGAGTACCTTTTTGCGATTAAGCCGCTAGTAAAGCCCGCGGGCGAGAGCAAGAGTGACTTTGAGATCGCGCGACTCATCTGCGCGCAGTGGGGCGAGGAGTACGAGCAGGCCTTTAGCGAGGGCAAAACGGAGCTTGAGTGGGTGAAGGAAATCTACGCCGATGCAGTCCAAAAAGCCGAAGGCATGGGCATAGCGATGCCGAAATTTGAGGAGTTTTGGCAAAAGGGCTACGTTAAATTTGATAAAATCGACGAGAAAAAACGGTACTTCACAAACTACGCGGACTTCCGCGCCGATCCCGAGAAAAACGCGCTAAAAACCCCGTCGGGCAAGATCGAGCTCTACTCCGAGGCGGTCGAAAAGCTAGGTTACGCCGACTGCCCGCCGCACGCGACGTGGATGGAGCCCTTTGAGTGGCTGGGCGGTGATGTGAGTAAGTATCCGGTCGCTATCAGCGGCGCGCACTCCAAATTTAGACTCCACTCGCAGCTAAACAACTCGCTCATCCGCAACTACGCCGAGATCGCGAACCGCGAACCCGCGCTCATTAGCCCCGCCACGGCAAAGGCGCGCGGCATCAAAACGGGCGACGTGGTAAGGATCTACAACGACCGAGGCGAGATCCTATGCGGCGCGCTGGTAAGCGACCCCGCGCAAGATAACGTCGTGATCGTGAGCGAGGGCGCATGGTACGATCCCGCCGTCTGGGGCGAGCGTAGCCTATGCAAGCACGGCAACATAAACGTGCTGACCAAGGATGTACCGAGCTCGCAGCTCTCGCAAAGCAACACCGCGCACACGAGCATGGTGCAGATCGAGAAATTTAAAGGCGAACTGCCGAGCGTAACGGCGTTTGATAGGCCCGCGACGATAGAGGCTTAGCGCGCTTTCTAGCTCTTGCGCCAAAGCCCTACCAGCCGTTTATCGCAAACAAAATCGCTAAGTTTTTCTGCGCCAAGAGCTCGTCCGAGAGGCGGTCGTATTCGCCCCCGAGCCCCATTTCTTGCGCCATAGACGGCGGCTCATCGTCCCAAGAGCCCATCGCACCGAATACATCGGCGATCCCCGCTGCGGCAAACGCCCTCAAGCTCGGCTGCGGCAGCGCTGCAAACGAAACGGCGTAATACTCGCCTACGGGGACTTCGCCCCGCAGCGACTTAAGCGCATTATCAAACGTCTGCGCGAAGTTTTCGTAGCCTATTTTGCCCGCAAAATCCCTGATTTGCACTAAAACATTCCCGAATTCTGCGCTGTTATCGCGCGCGTTTAGCGCATCCCGCGGCATCCCGCGCCAAAGGCGCTCGACGTATTTCACGCGCCAAGCCTTTTTGTCGCGATCGTATTTCCAATCAGGCGTAAAAACGCCGTCAAAGTCCTCAAAGCGGCAGACGATGCCGTTTACGTTCATCCCCGAAAAGCCCAAAAGCGCTCTATCTTTTGCGAAAGTTGGAATACTAAGCCCCGCGTCCTTCAGACCGAGCTTTAGGCACTGCTCTATCCAACGCCGCCGTGCGGAGATCGGCTCGTCCTCGCGCCCTTTTTGCGCGACTTGCTCGGTAAAAAATCTATGTACCTTTTGCAGAAACGACGATCCCGTGCTTTCGTCGGCGCCTTTTTCGCTCGCCGCTTTTTCATTTGCCGCTTCTTTGCCGTTCGCGCGCTTTTGTTTCACTGCCTCGCCGCTCTCGGCAGTTTTGTCCATCGCACTGCTCTGCACTGCACCGTATGCATCTTTTTGCTCCGCAGCTTTACTTGCGTCGTTTACGCCGTCCTGCGCTGCGCGGCTCACACCCTCTGCGGTGCGGAAATGCTCCTCCGCGAATTCAAAATTTAAATATTTTATATATTTTTGATCTTGCGGCGACTGCTCAGGATTGCCGCGCAGAGCTGATTTTAGCGCGACGCACAGCGCGCACGAGAGATATATTTCGCCGTTCATAGATATCCTTTAAATTTAGATCGCTCCCGTTCATGCGGCGGATTATTTATGCTCCGCGCCAAAAGCTAGCGGCGGCAAAATTTTAAAATTTTGCGCCTTAGCGACAAATTTAATCACGATAAAATTTGCGCGTGAAGCAAAAACAAATCTGCGCAAAGATAGAATTCTCAATCGCCGCAAACATAAATTTAAAAGCAGCCGCCGCATCGAAAAAGGTGCCGCTATAAATTTAGAGCAGCTCGCAAACGGGCACGGATAAAATTCCGAAGCCGAAATCTACAAATGCCACAAACAAGGCGACGCGCGTTAAATTTACGCGCACTTTAAAAATGACAAACCGCTTTAAAGAAATTTCAACAGCGCTCGCGCTATGAAATTTTAAAAGCAAGCCGTTATGTCCAAACTAGCTAAATTTAAAATTAAGCAATAACGCCATTTGCGCTAAGAATACCGCTCGTCGGCAAGCTACCACTCGCAAGCTCTGCCCGCAAGCCACGATCGCAAGTTTTACGCCACAAGCGCCCTACACTACGACGTTTGGAAACTCATAGACCACGCGGCCGCTTTTGATCGTGCATACCACAGCGCCCGTAAGCTGCTTGCCGAAAAGCGGCGAGTTGCGCGATTTGGACTTATTTAGCGCCTCGTCGTAAACGTAGGAAATCTGCGGATCGATGATCGCGACGTCGGCCAAAAAGCCCTCTTTAATCTCGCCCTTGTCTTTTAAATTTAGAATTTTAGCCGGGTTAAACGAGCACAGCCGCACCATGTCTTCAAGGCCGATGACGCCCTCGTTTACGAGCCGTAGCGTAAGCGGTACGAGGGTTTGAAGCCCCAAAATTCCAAACGGCGCGTGGTCGAATTCGACGAATTTATCGTCGGTGTTGTGCGGCGCGTGATCGGTCACGATGGCGTCGATCAGACCGCTTTTAAGCGCCTCTCTGATCGCCTGCACGTCGCTTTGAGTGCGAAGCGGCGGCGACATTTTAAAATTCGTATCGTATCCCATCAGCTCGCGCTCGTCGAAAGTAAAATGATGCGGCGTAGCCTCGCAGGTGACGCGGATGCCCTCGCGCTTAGCCTGCTTGATGAGCTTGAGCGACCACGCCGAGCTTACGTGCGCGATATGGATGTGCCCGCCCGTCTTTTTGGCAAGCAGCAGATCGCGCGCGATCATGATCTCCTCTTTTTCGCTCGCCATCCCCTTCAGACCGAGGATCGCGCTGACTTTGCCCTCGTTCATTACGCCGCCGTGGCAAAGCGAGCAATCCTCGCTGTGATTTATCACAAATGAGCCGAAGTGAGCGGAGTATTCGAGCGCCTGTCGCATCACGGAGCTGTCGGTCACGGGTAGCCCGTCGTCGCTGAAGGCCACGCAGCCCGCCTCAAGCATATCGCCCATCTCGACGATCTTTGCGCCCTTGCAGTCCTGCGATATCGCGCCTATGGGTAGCAGATCGATAAGCCCGCGCGCCTTAGCCTTGGCGATCATCGCGCGCGTGATGCTTGAGTTGTCGTTCACGGGCTTGGTATTTGCCATCGGGAGGCAGGTCGTCACGCCGCCTGCGACCGCGGTTTCGCTGCCGCTGATGACGTCGTCTTTGTATTCGAGCCCGGGGTCTCTAAAATGCACGTGCATATCGATGAGCCCAGGCATCACGAGCTTGCCCGCAGCGTCTATGACGCGGTCTGCGGCGGGACACTCGCGCGTGATCTTTGAAATTTTATCGCCCTCGATCAGGACATTCGCCTCCTCGCTGCCGCCCCAATTAACGATGGTGCCGTTTTTTATTAAAATTTTCATCGTGCGCTCCTGTTTAAATTTATCGTATGAAGTATCGCCATTCGCATCGCCTCGCCGTTTTCTACCTGATCTAAAACGCAGCTATAGCGCGGATCGTCGGCTACGTCGGAGTTGATCTCCACGCCGCGGTTGATCGGGCCCGGATGCATTACCATGACGCCCTCTTTCGCCGCTTGCATGCGCTTCGCGGTAAGTCCGAAAAATTTTGAGTATTCGCGCACGCTCGGGAAGCTCGGCTCGCCGTCTTGCCGCTCAAGCTGAATTCTAAGCATGATGATGACGTCGGCGCCCTCGATCGCCTCCTCTACGCTTTTGCATATCGGGCAGCCGAACGCGTCGCAGTCGCGCAGCATCATCGGAGGGCCGAAGAGTCGCACGTTTATGCCAAGCTTTCGCATCGCCCAGATGTCGCTTCTAGCTACGCGCGAGCGAAATATATCGCCGATGATCGCGACGTTTAAATTCTCGATCCTGCCCTTGTGCTCGCTTATCGTAAAAAGATCCAGTAGTGCCTGGCTCGGATGCTCGTTCAACCCGTCGCCCGCATTTACGATCGATGCATCGCAGTTGGCCGCTACGAATTTCGCCGCGCCCGAGCAGCTGTGGCGCAGTACGAAGATATCGGTGCGCATCGCCTGCATATTTCTAATGGTGTCGATCAGCGTCTCGCCCTTTTTCGTGCTGCTGTCTGCGGCGGTGAAATTTACGCTGTCCGCGCCCAGGCGCTTGGCTGCGATCTCAAAGCTCGTGCGGGTACGGGTGGAGTTTTCGAAAAACGCGTTGATGACCGTCTTGCCGCGAAGCGAGTCGGATTTTTTGACGTCAGAGCGGTTGAGCGCTTTAAACTCGCGCGCCAGATCAATGAAGTCGTAAATGTCCTCGCGACTCAGATCCTGCGCGCTAAGAAGATGCTTTAGCTTATACATTCCCTCTCCT
>CAUONQ010000044.1:0-7777 GCA_963456995.1 uncultured Campylobacter sp.
GACTAAGCTTTGCCGCCGTTTGAAATTATCAGCGCAAACACGATTGCGACCAAAGCGTAAAATACTACCGCGAGCCATATCGCCCATCTATTCACGCCGCCGCCCCGCCTTAGGGCTTCGTCGTCCTGTTTATCCAATAGCGCGACAAATCTATAGAAAACAAAATATTTCGCCATAGTTCCACTACTGACACTAACCGCCATTCCTATACTTCTATCATATTCATCCAAAAACGGAATAAAGCAAGAAATTACCACAAAGGCAAATAGGGCTGCGGCAATTTTATACTCCTTGCGGTACAGAAAAAAGAACAGCGTGCCGAAAAAGGCCCACCAGCTCCACGTGCTTACGTAATTTAACTCGCGCTGCTTGCCGGCGGCGAAAAATTTCTCGCAGGCGCGTGCGTAAATTTCAACCTTACTAGGGGTTTGCAAGAAAATTTCCAGCTTCTGTCGAAGCAGCTTACCGTCAGATAAAATTTCTCTAGCGTAATCCGTCATCTCACCCTCCTTAGCGATAAATCCCCACGGCGGCGCGAACCTTTTGCATCAATGAAGCAGCCGTCGCAGCCGCTCTTTGCGCGCCCTGTCTTAGCATCTCATCTAAAATTTCGCGGTGGCTTTGATAGTATTCAAATTTATCTCGCGCATCTTTGAAGTAGCCCTGCACTAATTCATTTAAATACGCCTTAAAATGCCCGTGCCCCTCGCCTCCGCGCTCGTAGCGAGCCTGCAGCTCCGTCTGCTCCGCCTCGCTTAAAAACAGCTTCGCGATGTTATAGACATTGCATCCGCGCCACTGCTTAGGCGCTTCTAGCGGTTCAGAGGTCGTTACGATACTTGAAATTTGCTTCTTTAGCGTCGCGGCATCTGCAAAAATATCGATCGTATTGCCGTAGCTCTTGCTCATCTTAGCACCGTCGGTGCCCGGCACGATCGCCACTTCATCATTTACGCGCGCTTGTGGAATAGTTAAAATTTCGCCGTGGGCGTTGTTAAATTTAAGCGCGATGTCGCGAGCAATCTCGACGTGCTGGATCTGATCCTTGCCCACGGGCACGACCTCTGCGCTGTATAGCAGGATGTCCGCCGCCATCAGCACGGGGTAGCTAAACAGATCGTGCTTGCTCTCAAAGCCCTTGGCGATCTTGTCTTTGTATGCGTGCGCTCGCTCGAGCAGCCCCATCGGCGTATATCCGCTTAAAATCCAGTAAAGCTCCAGCACCTCTTTCACGTCGCTTTGCACCCAAAACACCGTCTTTTTTGGATCGATCCCCAGAGACAAAAACGCCGCGGCGGCCTCGTAGGTGGAGTTTTTTAGCTTTGCGCCGTCGCTTACGGACGTGAGCGCATGGTAGTTTGCGATAAACATAAACATCTGCTCTCCCGCGTTTTGTGCATCCACCATCTGCTTGATGCTCGCGAAGTAGTTGCCCAAATGCAGCTTGCCGCTGGGCTGAAGACCCGTTAAAATTCTCATCGTTGCTCCTTTAAATCAAAATCAGATCGCCGTCTACGAAGCCCGCAGCGACGTGCTTGCACTTAAAAATTTTTGCATCTGGCATCTGCTCTCGCAGCTCGCGCAGAGCCTGCACGAGCATTTTTAAAACCTGTCGCCACGAAAGCTCGCTTAAAAAATCAAGCTGCAAGCGCGAGCTTTGCGGATAAAACTCATCCTCGTCCTCGCACGCCCAGTCGTCGTCGTCCGCGTCATAACTGCTCGATCCCGCCAGCTGTAGCGCGTAAGGCTCGTAAAGATCGAAGTGCCACGCGATTACGCGCTTTGGAATTTGCTCGCGCTCTAAGCCCTCTATGAGCTCGCGCAGCTTTTGCTTTAGCGCCTCTTTATTTTCAAGCTTATCGCCTTTGCTCTCTTTGTCGTGCGGCTTGGAATTTTTGCCGCCGCCCGGGCACTTTTGCTTAGACATCTTTTTTCCCTTTAAATTTAGCCCGTCGCAGGCGGAGCAAATTTCTTTTACGATCTTTTTTACGCTTTTATTTTCCACGTCGATTACGATGTCGGCCTTTTTTTCATACGCCCTGTCTCTTTGGGCGTGCAGCGCCGCGGCCTTTTGCAGATCCGCTAACAGCGGACGCTTGGCAAATTTTTTCTCCGCGTTCTCGCTGTTTTTTAAGCGATTAATAATCCCTTCAAAGCTTGATTTCAGATACACGACGGTGCCGATTTTGTTTAAATTTTTCACGGCGTAAAAGCCGCCGCCCGTAGAGATCACGGCGCAGCGGACGGACTTTTCTAAAAATTTCGCAAGGCCCTCTTCCATCTTTCTGAAGCTTTGCTCGCCCTGCTCTTTAAAAATTTGCCCGATCTTTTTATTGGCGTAGCTTTCGATCATATCGTCGCAATCAAGCGCGAACATCCCGCTTTGCGCAGCCAGCGCCCGTGCTACCGTGCCCTTACCGACCCCCATAAAACCGATGAGCACGATGTTACCTCTCTTCATCGCTCTCCCCTTTTTTGCGCGGCAGCAGCACTAGCGGACTACCCGAAAGAGCAAAGCTCGCGCGCAGTCTGTTCATCAAATAGCGCTTGTAGCTAAAATGCAGCGCTTGCGGGCGGTTCATCACAAGAGCGATCTTCGGCGGCGCAAAGCCGATCTGCGCGGCGTAGTAAATTTTAACCGATTTGCCCCGCTCGCGAGGTATCGGATGCGCCTTTATCGCGGCTTCTACCGCTTCATTGATCCTTGCGGTGCCGAGCTTGCGCGTGAAATTTGAATAAACCTCCAAAATGAGCGGGTAAATTTTATGGATCCGCTTCTTATCCGTCGCGCTGACGCTGATGATCGGCGCGTAGGAAAGAAATTTAAACCTATCGCGCAGATCGCGGCAAAACTCGTCGTAATCGCGCTCGCAAAGATCCCATTTGTTTAAAATTATGATTAGACCTAGTTCAAATTTAGCCGCAAGCCCCGCTATGCGCTCGTCCAGCTCGTTTAGCGGCTCGCTTGCGTCAAGTACTAAAAGCGCGATGTCGGAGTTTTGCAGGATTTTTTCGGTACGATTTAGCGCGAAGCGCTCGATGCCTTCGATCTTACCGCGACGGCGAATACCTGCCGTGTCGATAAACTCGAGCGTGCGTCCCCCAAATTCCGTGCTTTCGTTCACAGGATCGATCGTCGTGCCCGCATAATCGCTCACGACCGAGCGCTGCGAACCCACAAGCGCGTTTAGGAGGCTTGATTTACCGACGTTTACCCGCCCGATGATACCCACGCCGATGGTTTTACTGGCGTAAAATTCCTCGTCGCGCCCCTCTTTCGGCTCGCCCTCGTCGTTAAAGCCCTCTATAAAATCATCAAAAATTTCATCCTCGTCCTGCCGCGCAGGCGCAGGGTCCAAGAAGCCGTAGATCCACTCTTTCAGCTCGTCGATACCGCTGTTGTGCGAGACGGAGATCGGGAAAAATTTAACGCCGAATTCGTTAAACTCCCAGCTGCGCTCCTCGTCGCGCTTGCCGTCGATCTTATTGACCGCCAGGGCTATGGGTTTGCCAAGTCTCTGCAGCGAGAAAAATATCCGCCGCTCATCATCGCTCGGAAGCAGCTTGCCGTCCGTCATAAAGATTATCAAATCCGCGCTCTTTGCCTCGCTTAGCGTCTTGGCCTGCACGCGCGCAAACAGCTCGGAGGTATCGTCCAAGCCGCCCGAATCGATCACGCGCACGCGGCGATCGAAAATTTCGGCTTCGGCTTTATTGGTATCGCGCGTCGTACCCGCAACGTCGCTCGTGATGGCGATGCGAGCGCCCGCTAAGCGGTTAAAAAGGCTCGACTTGCCGACGTTGGGGCGCCCGATGATGATCAAACTTTTCACGTTCGTCCTTGTAGTTTTTGGCGCGATTATAACCAAAAATAGATTAAACCCAAATTCTACGCGCTCGCTCGCGAAAGTAAGCGGCAAAATTTTATAAAATTTAGGCGCTAAATTTAGCGAAATTTTATCGCGATACGAGCAGGACACCGTCTAGATAAAAGGCCTCAAGGCGCGCGATCCGACGCCGCATACGGCGCAGAACGGGGCGATGCGTAAATTTTATAAATTTTAAAAACCTCAGTCTAAGTGTGAAATCTAGCGGTCTAAAAACAAAAACGCGCGAAAACATAAAAACCCGCAGCTGCGCAAATTTTACTGCTTTGCGCATGTAAGCGGCGGCACGACGAAATATTAAAACGGCAGGATATTAAAATTTAATCATTATGCGTGTATAATTCCGCAAATTTAAAGGGTCGCGATGAAATACAACAACTTCTTGCTGCACCATCTAAGCGTGTATTATATGCTGATGGCGTGCTTTTACAACTCTCTTACGGGCGTTTTCGCTAAGCTTTTGGGCGCGCAAATTTCATCGCTCGAGGTCGTGCTCTTTCGCAATTTACCTGGGCTTTTAATCCTACTTTATAAAATCAAGGCTCGTCCTCGCGTAGCGCGCTTCGCAAACAAAGGCGGTCATCCTTTTACACTCGCGTTTCGCGGCATTATCGGGATTTTGGGGCTGATGGTGTTTTTTTATAACATCGCCAACATCAGCCTCGGCGAGGCATTTACCTTTCAAAAAACGGCGCCCATTTGGACGGCGATCATCGCGTATTTTACCCTCGGCGAAAAATTCGGCGCGATGGGCTGGTTCTCGGTCTGTCTCGGATTTGCGGGCATCATTTTGGTGATTCAGCCGCAGTTTGGCTTGCAGCCGAGCGATATTTTTGGAATTTTAAGCGGATTATTCGCCGCGATGGCGCTTACCTCAGTGCGCGGGCTGCGCAAATATTATAGCTCCGATACGATCATCCTCTCTGCGCTTCTTGCCGGCACGCTGATGCCCGCAGCGCTTATGATCGTGGCGGAATTTATAGATGCGCCCGCGCTGAGTTTTATGCTTTGCAAATTTAAAATTCCAAACGCGCAGGGCTGGCTCTTTGCCGTGCTTCTGGGGCTGCTGGGGCTGTTTTATCAAACCTACGTTACCAAGGCCTACGCCGCGACGCGTAAAGCGGGCATAGTAGCTACGATCAGCTACGCAGACATCATCTTTTCGACGCTATTTGGGCTGCTGCTAGGCGACGCCCTGCCTGGTTTCATGGCACTTTCGGGCATGGCGCTCATCATCGTCGCGGGCACACTTGTGGCGAACCGAAAGTAGCGCGCGATGAAACAAAAATTCTACTCCGCGTTTTGGCTGAAACATCTGGGCGTTTATTATATGCTCGTAGCGAGCTTTTATTTTGCGCTAAACGGCGCGCTAGCCAAGGTCATGGCGGAGCGGATGAGTAGCGCCGAGATCGTGTTTTTCCGCAACGTCGTAGGCATCGGCATCGTGCTGTTTTCGCTAAGACGGGTAAAAAATCTTGGCCCGGGCGGCAAGCCGTGGCTGCTCGCATTTCGCGGCTTTATCGGCAGCTGCGGTATCTTAGCGACCTTCTACAACATCGCTCACATCGATCTTGGCACCGCTTTTACCTTCCAAAAAACGGCGCCCATTTTCACCGCGCTATTTTCGGCGTTTTTCTTAGGCGAGAAGCTAAGTTCCAAGGCATGGTTTGCAATACTGCTGGGCTTTGGCGGGATTTTACTCGTCGTGCGCCCGCACATCGGCATCAGCGTAACCGACGCGGTGGGAATCTTCGGCGGCATGTGCGCGGGGCTTGCGTATACGAGCGTGCGCGAGCTCCGCAAACACTACGCCACCAACCTCATCGTGCTGGTCTTCGTCTCGTCCGCTACCTTTCTAAGCGCGATGATGATGGCTGCGGGCTGGGCGCTTGAAGGTAGCGAGGTTAAAATTTTAGGGCTTTTCAGCGGCGCGGATTTAGCGAAGCTCGCTTATTTCAACCCGCCAAGCCTTTTTGGCTGGGTGCTCGTGGCGCTTCTGGGCGTCAGCGGGATCTACTTTCAAATTTACATGACGCGCGCCTACGCCGCTTCACGCAAAGCGGGCATCGTCGCTGCTATCAGCTACAGCGACATCCTATTTAGCATGGCGCTAGGCATTATGCTAGGCGACCGGCTGCCCGGTCCGATCGTGCTAGCGGGTATCGCTGTTGTGATCTTAAGCGGAATTTTAATCGCCCGCGAGCGCTAAATTTAAATCTAAATTTAAAACTAATTCAAACGCGGCGCGAGGCCAAATTTAATCCGCGCCGCAAGCCTGCGCTAAATTTCAGCAGTCTAAAAGCTTAAAAAGACTAACATTCAAATCAAAGTTCTACGGTGTAGAAATATTTTTCGACGGATTTAAAATTTTATGCATTTTATCGGTATCGACATCGGCTCTACCTCGTCAAAGGTCGCCGTTATGGACGAACGCGGCGAATTTTGCGAGCTATTTTTGCTGCCAAGCGGCTTTAGCGCGGTCAAGGTCGCGCGCCAGATCAAGCAAGCCTTAGAGCAAAAAGGCTACGCAGAGGGCTTCGTGACGGCTACGGGCTACGGACGCGTTAGCGTAGAGTACGCGCAGCTTAGCATGAGCGAAATTTTATGCCACGGGCTTGGGGCACACTTTTTATTTGAGCAAGACTGCACCGTCATCGATGTGGGCGGGCAAGACACCAAAGCGATCAAAATAGAAAACGGCAAACCAGCGGATTTTATCATGAACGACAAATGCTCGGCGGGCACGGGTAAATTTTTAGAGATCAGTGCGGGCCGCTTGGGGCTTGAGCTTAGCGAAATTTACAAAACCGCCCGCAAAAATCCCGCGATTAAAATTAGCTCGACGTGCACTGTTTTTGCAGAAAGCGAGATCGTCTCGCTAAGCGCAAACGGAGCCGAAACTAGCGAGATCGCCTACGCCATCGTGGATTCCTCCGCGCACAAGGTCGCCTCTCTCATCAAACGGCTGGAAAATCAAATTTACTTTTTAAGCGGCGGACTTAGCAACGTGCCGCTCTTTAAGCAGCTTCTAGGCGAGCATCTGGGGGCTAAAATTTTTACTTGCGAAAACGCAATCTACTGCGGTGCGATGGGCGCCGCAATCATGGGACGAAGGAGAAAAAATGAAGTATGACTTTGCGGAACTAAAGAAGCGAAATTCTTTAGCGCTTCAGGATTTAAAGGCGGAGGGAAAGAGCGTCGTAGGGACGTTTTGCACCTATTCGCCCAAGGAGCTTATCTACGCCGCTGGCGCGATACCGATCAGTTTGTGCGCTTACGACGAAAGCCCGATAGACGCCGCTCACGCCGAGCTGCCGCGCAATCTTTGCCCACTAATCAAAGCAAGCTACGGCTACGCGGTTACGAAAAAATGCCCCTATATGAACGCTAGCGACGTCGTAGTGGGCGAGACGACCTGTGACGGCAAGAAAAAGATGTATGAGCTGCTAGCCAAACACAAAGAGGTTTATGTCTTAGAGCTTCCCAATATGACGCACAAGCGCAGTTTAGAGCTTTGGACGCAGGAGCTAAGGGATTTTAAAAGCTACTTGCAGCAGCGCTTCGGCACCGAAATTTCGGAGGAAAAGCTAAAGGAGACGATCGAGCTTTTTAACGACGAGCGAGACGCGCTAAACGAACTAATGGATCTAGGCAAGCTAAATCCGAGCCCCGTTAGCGGCAGCGAGATGCATCAGGTGCTCTTTGCGAGCGATTTCATCTACGACAAGCGCGAAAAAATAAATATGCTGCGTTCCTACGTCAAAGCCTTGCGCGAAAAGGATATGAGCGGAGCTAAACGCAAAAAGCGCATCATCATCACGGGCTGTCCAAGCGGCGGCGTGTATGAGAAGGTCATCAAGCAGATAGAAGCACCAGGCGCCGCCGTAGTG
>CAUONQ010000045.1:0-7643 GCA_963456995.1 uncultured Campylobacter sp.
GTATAATCGTTCTCGTCCGACAAGATAAAACCTCCTTTTTGTATGAAGCCCGAGCGTAAAAGCTCGGGCTTTTTTTATACCCGAAATTCTGCTATAATCCCGCCAAAAACTGCAAGGAATTTTATGCTTACACATATCGACGAAAACAATATGCCGCGCATGGTAGATGTCGGCGCCAAGGACGAGAGCGAGCGCGTAGCCACCGCTAGCGGTATCATACGAATGAGTGCGGAGGCATTTGCCGCCGTCAAGCAAAATACGGCCAAAAAAGGCCCCGTACTTCAAACCGCCGTCATTGCCGCGATAATGGGCGCTAAAAAGACAAGTGAGCTAATACCAATGACCCATCCGCTTACGATTACTTCGATTAAAACGGATATTGAGGAGCTTGCGAGCGAATGCGCGTTTAAGCTTTTTGTAACTGTAAAAATCACGGGCAAAACGGGCGTCGAGATGGAGGCACTAACGGGCGTGAGCGTGGGGCTGCTGACGATTTATGATATGCTAAAAGCGATAGATAAATCGATGCAGATTACCGATGTCGTGCTGCAGCGCAAAGAGGGGGGCAAGAGTGGCGTGTATACTAGGAGCTGAAAAGCCAAAAATCGACTATCCGCTCTTTTGGGAATACAAAGTAGTCCTAGACGCGACTACCCAAAAGCGCGAGCAGATCGATGAAATTTTAAATGGAGAAAATTACAAAATAGACTTTTCGCGCTTTTCAAATGGCGGCAAATATATGAGCTTCAACATAAGCGTTTTCGTTCAAGACGACTTGCATAGAAACGAAATTTTCGAGCGCCTAAAGGCTCATTTTAAATACATACTGTAGGAGAGGATATGAAGGAAAAACTGATAGAAAAATTCGGTGCCGATCTCGCGCAAATTCGTGGCGAGGAGCTGGCGGCCTGCGTGCAAAATTTAGCTTTTGAACAGAGCCTGAAGACTCTACGCGGACTTAGCGAAGATGCTAAAAGCGCTAAAAGCGCCGAGCTCATCTTAAGCTTTGCCGCCGAGCTTAACGAAATAGGAGCTCTAAAGGACGCCTCCTCCGAAGCGCTAATCGAAGGGGTAAAAAAGGCGCTGTGCGACGAGGACGAGCAGGGGCTTTACAAGCTCATCTATGATTACGACGATCTGCGCAAAAAGATCGCTTGTAAACAAAAGGCGATTAAAACCCTTGTTTTGCGCAGCTACGATGATCTGGATACCGCGCTGCAAAACGCAAGCGAAGCAGAGCTAAAAGAGCGCATAGGCTCGGCGCTACAGCGAGCTATCGCTAGCAAACTCCCGCTTGCGGACGTACTTAAAGAAGCAAGCGAACTAGCCTTCATAAGCGTGCTAGAAAGTGGCACCGACATCGAGGATACCGCGCACGAGACGGCGAAAAACATCGCATTTTCGGCTATCTGCGACGGAGAATTTACGAAATTCCGCACAAAAGAAATTTCAAAAATCATCATAAATCGCGCGATTTTCGTCGCAAACGAGAGCAAAAATACAGCCTCTGCGCTGATTAGAGGCGCGATTTTAGGCTGCTACGACGGCATAAACAAAGCCGCCGAAAGATACCGCGACGAGCTAAGTTTCTCGCCGGCAAGCGACGCACAGAGCCTAGAGAACGAAAGGCTTCAAATTTCGCAGATGAGCGAGCTATTTAGCGCCGTGCTAAGCGACGCGGTCGCAAGCTCGGAGGAGCCCGCTAAAAGCGAGATCGCGAGGATCGCCGATGAAGAATTCGGAGGCTATTTGGCTAAATTTAGAAAAATTTCAAGCGATCTTGCCGAGCAACTAAGCGCCAAAATCGGCGAGATCGAGCTTGGCGAGCGCGCAAAAAAGGCAAGCGCCAAGGCACGCGAAATCACTCAAGAGCTGAGCCAAAAAAGCGCCAAAATCATCGAAAACCTCGATCTGGACGAGAAACTGGACGCAATCAAAAAAGAGCTTAGCGAATTTGAAAAGAAGATGAGCCAAAAATTTGCCGAGCTAAAAAGCTCCGACGTCGCTAAAAACGTGAGCGAAAGGGCGCGCGAGATGAGCGCTAAAGCTTACGAGGCTGCAAAAGAGACGATCGCCAAGCTAAAGTCCAAAAAGGACTAAATGGGCGCCGCAGAGGTGAAATCCTTAGCGGCAAACACTCGGCGCTCACTGCTTTACGTTGCATAATTTACTCGCTTGCCTTAAAGCCTGCAAGCTCCAAAGAAAAGAGCATTCATTAGAGTTTGCGAAGCTTGTGCGGAATTCTTCGTGTGCTTTAATGACGCGGCAAAATTCCATGTTGATAAAGAATGTTACTAATTTTGCGTAGCTGAGTTTAGATGCGCGCTGCAAAATTACGTGCCGCCAAAAATCCTACGGCGATGTGAGACCCCGGTCCAACCGAATCTTGCCGCAGTGATAAAATTATAAGTGTAAGATTTTATAGCTGACGTGACGCATATAAAATTCCAAAGCCGGCGCGGATTTTTAAGCTTAAAATTTCATCGCGTAGATTTGCGTAGCCGAATTTTAAAATTCCGTCCAAAATGATACGGTACGGCTTACAGTTTGAAATTTTATCCCGACGCGCGCAAATGAAATTCCGCGAGATAAAATTCTACGAAAAGGCGTCTGTGGCGTTTGGCATTTCTGCGATCATTTCAATTCTAATAAAACGCGATTCCACTACAGCGTAAGATGCGATGTGAGGGGCTACCACCAAGCTAACAATTAGAATTTTGCATTGCAAAGATTAACGCGACTCATCTCAAATCATAGCGACATCCGAACCCATTTTATCGCACGATTTGATCGCATAAATTTTAAACCGATCTTGCTGCGCCCGGGTCGAGCGCCTGGTGTAAATAAAATTCTACCGGATTTATCGTTGCGTAAATTTAAAACCGCGCCCCCGCTCTATTTAAGTGCAGAGGCGTCGTGTTTATACAGCGCCGCACTTGGATTTGGATAAATCCACTACTTTCATATAGCAATGCCTCGTTTACGCCGCGATAAAATTCTACGAAATTGCCGCTAAATTTTATCGCTAAATTACAAAGCCCAATCCTATTTTAAAGGCGACGGGTGTTCTTAAATTTCACGGCAAATTTCAAATAGATCGCGTCTGCAAAATCCGGCAATCCAAAATAAAATTCTAAAAATTTAACCAAATTTCGCTAAAATCGCCGCAAAATTTCAAGGAGAAAAGATGAAAAAATTAGCTCTTTTAATATCCTTTGCTGCGATGATGATTTTTAGCGGCTGTGCGAGTACCACGCAAGGTGGCGCCGTAGGCATCGACCGCTCGCAATTCATCACCGTAAGCGAAGCTGAAATGGATCAAAGTGCCGCGCTTGCCTATAGGCAGATTACCGCCCAAGCAAACGCCAAGCATGTCCTAAATACCGATAAAAAGCTAACTGATCGCGTTAGAGGCATCTCGAAGCGCCTAATCGCTCAAGTCGGCGCATTTCGCAAAGACGCACTGAAATGGAACTGGCAGGTAAACGTCATCAACGACCCTACGATCAATGCTTGGTGTATGCCTGGCGGTCGCATCGTCGTATATACGGGCATCATCGAAAAGCTTAAGCTTACCGATGCCGAGTTAGCTGCTATTTTGGGGCACGAGATGTCGCACGCACTGCGCGAACACAGCCGCGAGCGAGCCTCGACTGAACAGATGAAAGATGTCGGTATCGCCGTAGCAAGCTCCGCAGCAGGGCTTGGAGATCTAGGCTCAGCAGCTTTGAATATGGCGGCGCAGTACACATTCACGCTGCCGTTTTCGCGCACGCATGAGACGGAGGCCGATCTGATGGGTGTTGAGCTGATGGCGCGCGCAGGATACGATCCGCGGGCGGCGATAAATGTCTGGGAGAAGATGAACAAGCTAAATGAGAGCCATCCGCTTAAATTTATGTCCACGCACCCTTCAAACGACGATCGCATCGCCGATCTAAAAGAGGTGATGCCAAAAGTCCTGCCGCTTTACGAGGCTGCCACAAGAAATAGATAGTCTTGCGATTTAAAATTTCGCAAGAGTTTGCGCGCTGAGGTTTTTTAAGTAGCAGGTTTTATAGTCGCATTTAAATTTCTTAATGGGCTTGCGCACGGCGCTAGGATTATCCGCCGCCGCGCCAAAGCTCTATCGCGATAGAATCTCGCCGCGACAAAGGCCTGCCGCAGCGCGAAATTTTAAATTACCGCAGACTTCTACGAGTGAGTGCGAGGCATTTTCCATATCTTTTGGATTTTAAAGCGTTTTCAGATATAATCATAAATATCTATTTTTAAATTTCAAAGGATAAAAAATTTGGACACGGACAGTTCGGTTTTAATGTTAGTTTTAGCTTTTGTATTCATCTTTATGAATGCTTTTTTTGTTCTTTCGGAATTCTCAATCGTCAAAGTAAGAAAGTCTCGCCTCGAAGAGCTTATCAAGGATAAAATTCCAAACGCAAAGCTCGCTTTTAAAATTTCAAACTCCCTTGACACCTACCTCAGCGCCACACAGCTAGGCATTACGATAAGCTCGCTCGCCCTCGGCTGGATCGGTGAGCCCGCGGTATCGAGACTGATCGAGCTGCCGCTAAGATCCATCGGCATAGGCGGCGGAGCGGCGGCACATACGATCGCCTTCGTCATATCTTTTACGCTCGTTACGTTATTTCACGTCGTGCTCGGCGAGCTGGTGCCAAAATCCATCGCTATTGCTAAAACCGAGAAGATCGTACTTTTCATCTCTAGGCCGCTTCATATTTTTTGGATTATGTTTTTTCCGATCATCAAGGCGTTTGATTTCATAGCTGCCGTATCGCTTAAAATCATCGGCGTAAAGCCCGCCAAAGAGAGCGAGCTCGCGCTTTCTGACGAAGAGATCAAAATCATCGCAAGCGAGAGCCTAAAAGGCGGTGTGCTCGATAGCCTAGAGACTGAGATCATCAAAAACGCCGTCGATTTCAGCGATACGGTCGCCAAAGAGATAATGACGCCGAGGCGCGATCTAGTTTGCCTAAATAAGCAAAAAAGCTACGATGAAAACTACACAACTGTATTGCAGTCGAAATTTACGCGCTTTCCGTATATCGACGGCAGTAAAGACAACGTCCTAGGCCTCATCCACATACGCGACATCATCCAACAAAAGGGAGATAAAAGCTTCGATAAGATTGTGCGCAAGCTCATCATCGTGCCTGAAAACAGCCCGATCTCTAAAATTTTGCCAATGATGAATAAGCAGCGCATTTTTGCCGCGCTAGTCATCGACGAATACGGCGGCACGGCGGGATTTTTGACGATGGAAGACATCATAGAAGAAATTTTTGGCGACATCAACGATGAACACGACGCGAATGCGCAAAATTTCAAACGTATAGACGAGAATACCTTTGAGTTTAGAGGTCGCTTCGAGATCGAAGGCGTCGAGGAGGTGATGGGCATTGACTTTGATGAGGAGACCGAACAGCTTACGATCGGCGGCTACGTCTTTAATCTCTTCGGCAGCCTACCTGAAATCGGCGATAAAATAAGCGATGAAAACTGCGACTATGAAGTGCTGCGAATGGATGGCACGAGGGTCTCGCTCGTAAAAGCGATCAAAAAAGCAGTCGCGCAGCCGCAAGAAAACGAAGAAGCGGATAAAAATAGTTAAGCCAAAGTGTGGGTTAATAAAATTCCGCTCTGTGATGCTGCGCGCCGGAAATTTCAAGCGCGCTGCCGCTTGCGGCGCTCTCAATCCCCATATAGGGCAAAAATTTTTTGCTGCTACCACATAGATACCGTAATAGCGAGCATAGGAATGCCCACCGCCCTTCAGAGCGCCATAAAAGTGCTATTTATAAGCGCGCTGTAAACGAAAGGCGAAATTCTACCGCGAAAATTCTGCCAGAGCGACGCTAAATAGAATTTCTTGATGAGGCTATTTTGGAATTTTGCGAGATCGTAGATTTTAAAAATTTCAAAATTTCGCGGAATTTTAAAATTCTAATTGATCTAAATTTCTCGACCAACTTAAATAGCAAGCCCTGCTACAAGCCTGGGCTAAGCGAATTTTAAAGCTAAAGCCTAAGCGTGGAATTCCACGAAGAAATTCTAAAATTATCAAAGATAAAATTTTGCCGCGCAGTATCGCAAAATTAACTCTATCGATTTTGATCATAAAATTTCACCAATCTTACTTTAAAACTTCGCGACTTTAAATTCTAAAAATTCCTAAGTAATCAAGTCGGCACGCCTTAAAATTCCGCATAAATAAATCTTAAATTCCTTTTTGCTACCATAACGAAAATTTTTCACACGGATGGCTTTATGACAAAACACAAATTCTCATCGCGTTGGGCTTTTATAATCGCTTGCGTGGGCTCTGCCGTAGGTATGGCAAATGTCTGGGGCTTCCCTTATAAACTCGGCACGAACGGCGGCGGCGCATTTTTGCTAATTTACGTTTTTTTTGTAGCGCTGTTTTCATACGTAGGCCTAAGCGCCGAATACGCGATCGGTCGCCGCGCCAAAACAGGCACGCTGGGCTCATACGAATACGCGTGGAAAAGCCGCGGACTGGGCGCTATCGGTAAGGTTATCGGCTGGCTACCGCTTGCCGGTTCGATGTGTATCGCAGTGGGCTATGCCGTCATCATCGCCTACGTTTTAAAAGCGCTAGTTCAAGCCATAGACGGCTCGCTAATGAGCGAAAATACCGATACGTGGTTTAACTCTTTTGCCCTGATACCCTACTCCGTGGTGCCTTATCACTGTATAATCGTTGCAGGCACGTTGCTGACGCTGTTTTTCGGCGCCAAAAGCATCGAAAAAACGAATAAAATTATGATGCCGCTATTTTTCGTGCTATTTGCAATTTTAGCAGTTAGGGTTGCGACGCTGCAAGGCGCTGCGGGCGGATATGCCTTTCTTTTTGGCGCTGATTTTACTAAGCTAGCAGATCCTATGGTTTGGATTTCTGCGATGGGACAGGCGTTTTTCTCGCTATCGATTACGGGCTCAGGGATGATCGTCTATGGCGCGTATCTATCCAAAGACGAAGACGTGGTATCTGCAGCGAAAAATACCGCGCTATTTGACACGCTAGCCGCGATGGTAGCTGCGCTAGTGATGATCCCTGCAGTATTTGCTTACGGAATGGATCCGGCGGCGGGGCCTAAGCTACTTTTCGTAACTCTGCCTAAAATTTTGCAAGATATGGCAGGTGGTAGAATTTTTGCAGTGATTTTATTTACCGCCGTGATTTTTGGTGGAATTTCATCGCTTCAAAATATGTTCGAAGTAGTCGCCGAATCGCTAATGCATAAGTTTCCAAGGCTAAGCCGCGCCTTCACGCTTGCGCTATTGTGCGCGATCTGCCTTGGTGCAGGCCTTGGTATGGAAGCGATAAGCTCATGGGGGCCGTGGATGGATTTCGTATCAATTTATATCATTCCGATCGGAGCGGTAATCGGCGCAATATCGTGGTTTTGGGTAATTAAGCGAAATGAAATTTTAGATGAGATCAACCTGGGCGCAGATAGGGCCCGCGGCAAGCTCTGGTATGATATCGGGCGCTTTGTCTATGTCCCGCTGGCGCTACTTTTATGCATAATCGCGCTTAGTATGCATATTTCGTTTTGAATTAAAATTTCGCTAGATTTAGAATTAATAGTGTTCTCTCG
>CAUONQ010000046.1:0-7630 GCA_963456995.1 uncultured Campylobacter sp.
CGTGAATTTTCCATGCTACACAGTGCGGCATATTTCTGCCGAGATAAAATTCGCAAGAAAAATCCTAACCTCGCAAACCCAAAAGCATACAACAATTACTTCTTGAAATTTCGCACCGCTTGTCCGCGGACAAATATCGCGTTGCTTTACAAAATTTCAGCCTCACGACGCAAGCTCGCCACGCCGCGAAATCACCTCGCGCTCTCGCTAGAACGGCGATCCGTCCGCATGCCGCTACGTCGTCTCGTCGCCGTCTTGGTCTTGAAGCGCGTCCGCTTCGCCCTCTGCCGCAATCGCTTCGAGGCTTAAAATTTCATCGACATCCTCCAGCTGCGCTACGCCGCTTCCCGCAATGCTTCTGATACTTGCGTGCATCGCGATCGCGCCGTCTCGCGCACGCGCGATCTGTTTTTCGCGCTGTTTCCAGATGCGCTCCATCGCGTTGCGCTCCTTATTTAAGCTCTCTTGCATGCCGACAAATGCCGATACGATCGTCTTTATCTGGTTTGCAAACTCGGGCGAAGTCAGATAGTCGTAGAGCATCGCCGTTTTACTATCTTGATTTTGACCCGATCTTTTGGCAAACGCAAGCGCCACGACATGTTCGCGCAATACGGCGCAAAGCCCCTTAAATTCCTCAAACGAACAGATCCAGATGCTAGCATCGCTCGGCGCTTGATGCAGCCTAGGGCTGTGAGGCGGCATCTGCTCGGTTACGATAACGCCGATCTGCGCGCCCTCGCCTATCATATCGTCTTTGAGTTTGTCGATCCATTTGGGCTCGAAGCTTTTCGTGCGCTTGCTCTCGTATAAAATTTTACCGCAACCCGCAAACTCCCTCGTATGCACCATCTGCACGCAGTCTGCGCCGCGCGCGCCCTTTTTGACCTCATCTATCTCGTCCAAAGGAAAATTGAGCCGCAGATACTCCTGCAACGCAAGCTCCTGCACCTCGCCCTGAAGCTGCTGCGAGCCCACTTCCGAGCGGCGCTTGAGCTCGTTTATTTGGCCGATTAGGCTTTGGATCTGCTCATCTTTTTGGCGGAATTTCAGCTCGTTTTCCTGCAAAATTTGCTTAGAAAGCCGCTCGCGCTCCTGATTCACGCGGTTGGTTAGCTCGATCTCGGATTTGGCTTTATTCTCGGCTTCAAGCTCGCTAAATTTACGCTTTTGCGCCTCCATTTCGGCCTTTATTAAATTTAGCTCGGAAATTCTTTGCGATTTTTCTTGCAGCTCCTTTTGTAAAATTTCAAATTTCGCCGCGTTTTCGCTCTCGATCTGAGATTTCGCAAGCGCTAAAATTTTCTCCCGCTCGCTGTTTAGCGCGGAATCGGTCGCCGCTTTTACGCGCTGCTCGAAGGCGTTTTCCTTCGCTTGCAGCTGCGCCAGATGCTTCGCGTACTCCTCGCGCTTAGCGGCGATCTCGGCCTCAAATTTAAGCGTAGCTTCGTTTTGCTGCTGCTGCCACTTTCGCTTCTGCTGCAAAATTTCATCTTCAAATTTAGCCTTGATATCGCGTTGTAGCGCCTCGTCAATATCGATCTGAAAGCCGCAGTGCGGGCACTTTACGTTAGCCATCTTTGCCCCTTAAACTCTGCTCTTTCATCTTTTCAAATTCCTGCGAAATTTGCGCAGCATTGGGCTCATCCGCCATCTTATCGAGCACGGAGTTGTAGCGATTTACGAGCAGTATCGCAAGCGCCGAAAAGCAAAAACCAGGCAGCAGCTCGTAAACGATCGCCGAAAGTCCCGATAATATCCAGCAAATGACCGTGATACCGCCTACGAGCATGCCCACCAAAGCCGAGAGCGCGCTCATCTTTTTAGAATACAGGCTGAAAAGAAGCACCGCGCCGAAGCTCGCGCCAAATCCCGCCCAAGCGTTTCCGACGACGTTTAGCACCGTATCGTTTGAGCCGAACGCCAAGATCGCGGCGACTGCGGCGATGATCACGACGGCGATGCGGCTGCTTAGCGTCTGCGTGCGCTCGCTCACCTCTTTTTTATAAAACGCGAAGATAAAATCCTTCGTAACCGCGCTCGCGCTTACTAAAAGCTGGCTTGAGATGGTGCTCATAATCGCCGCCAGCACCGCAGAGATTATCACGCCTAGGATGAATGGATGAAAGAAAATTTTACCGAGCTCTAGGAAAATTTTTTCGGGATCGTCTATACCAAGGCCCTTTTGCGAAAAATACACAAAGCCGATCAGACCGCTAAGCATCGCGCCCGCAAGACCTAGCACCATCCACGAAATTCCGATGCGGCGCGCGCTATCAAGCTCGCGCGAGCTTCTAATCGCCATAAAGCGCACTATGATATGCGGCTGCCCGAAGTATCCGAGCCCCCAAGCAAGCAAGCCCAAAACGCCCAAGAAGCTTTGATTGTAAAATAGATCGAGGTGGCTCGCGCCGTATAGCCGCACCTGTGCAAAAAAGGAGCTGTCCGCAGGGATCTGCAGCGCACGGTAAGAAAACAGAGGGATCAAAATAAGCACCGCAAACATCAGTGCGCCCTGAAACGCGTCGGTGATCGCGACGGCCTTAAATCCGCCAAAAAAGGTATAAAACACGACGATTAAGATCGTAGCGACCGCGCCGTAGGTGAAATTTAGTCCGAAAAAGCTCTCAAATGTCTTGCCGCCCGCGATGATGCCGCTGCTAACATAGAGCGTAAAAAATATGATGATCAAAAGCCCGGAGATGATGCGAAGCGTCTTGGTATGGTCTTTGAAGCGGTTTTCTAAAAAATCAGGGATCGTGACGCTGTCGCTTGCTACCTCGGTGTAAATTCTAAGCCTTTTTGCAAGAAATTTATAGTTGCACCACGCGCCCACGCAAAGTCCTAGGGCGATCCAGATATTGCAAATCCCCGTTGCGAACATCGCGCCCGGCACTCCCAAAAGCATCCAGCCACTCATATCGCTAGCGCCCGCGCTAAGTGCCGTTACGAATGGGCCCAGGCGGCGGTTATCGAGCAGATACTCGCTTAAGCTCGCATTCTTGTCATAATAATACCTACCTATAAAAATAAGCGCGCCAAAATATATCGCGATTGCGCAATAGGTCCAAAAGCTCATCGTTGCCTCCTTTTAAAAAAGCTAATTTTACTCTATTTCAAATAAAATTTTACTTTCGGAATTTAGCCAGATTTTAACGAAATTTTAGTATTCTTGCCGTTTAAATTTTAAGAAAAAGGCGCCTTGGTTGAACGCGAAAATTTTAAAGGTCGTATTTGTTTTGCCTGTAATCGCCGTGGGGCTTTATTTCACCTATCCCGAACTGAGCGAAGCGCAAAAAATTTCATACGCCAAAAGCTACGGCATCACTCTTATTTTGACCTCCGGCGGCATTGTGATCGGTATCGCATTAGGATTTATGCTAGCATTTTTAAAATTTCTGAACAATAAATTTTTAAGCTTCATTATCGACGAATACGTAGACATCATCCGCGGAACTCCGATCGTTATCCAGCTGATGGTGTTTGTGTTTATAATTTTTGCTACGTGGAGCAATAATATCGCAGCTGCGATCTTTGCGCTGGGGCTTAATAGCTCCGCCTACGTCGCAGAGATCGTGCGCAGCGGTATAAACAGCGTCGATCGCGGCCAGATGGAAGCAGCGCGCGCGATGGGTCTAGGCTACGGCACGGCGATGAAGGAGATCGTCTTTCCGCAGGCGATAAAAAACATTTTGCCCGCGCTTGCAAATGAGTTTATAAGTCTTTTTAAAGAGACCTCGGTCGTAGGTCTCGTAGCAATTACCGATCTTACGTTTTTTTCAAAAAGTATGCAGGCGGCGCTTTATACCGTCCAGCCGATACTTTTTGCCGCAGTGCTTTACTATGCAAGCGTGAAATTTTTCTCGCTTTTAGTAAAAATGCTAGAAAGTAGACTAAACCGCAATGATTGAAATATCAAATTTAACCAAATCCTACGGCAATTTATCGGTGTTAAAAGGAATTTCAAAGACCATAAATAAAGGCGATATCGTAGCTATCATCGGTCCAAGCGGCGGCGGTAAATCAACCTTTTTGCGCTGCTTAAATCTGCTTGAAATTCCAAGCGGCGGCACTATTAAAATAGACGGCGAGGATATTACCGATAAGCACACCGATATTAATAAAATTCGCCGCAAAGTTAGTATGGTGTTTCAGCATTTCAACCTCTTTGCAAATAAAAACGTGCTGGAAAATTTAACTCTAGCGCCCATAAAAGCGGGCATTTATACTAAAGAACAAGCCTACGCAAAAGCAGAGGAGCTGCTGCGAAAGGTCGGTCTTAGCGACAAGGCCTATACTTATCCGCACAAGCTTAGCGGCGGGCAAAAGCAACGCATCGCAATTGCTAGAAGTTTGGCGGTAAATCCGGACGTGATTTTATTCGACGAGCCCACTTCGGCGCTAGATCCCGAGATGATAGGCGAGGTGTTAGGCATAATGAAAGAGGTCGCCAAAGAGGGCATTACGATGCTTGTGGTAACGCATGAGATGGGCTTTGCACGCAATGTCGCAAATAGGATTTTTTTTATGGAGGGCGGCAAGATCGCTGTGGATGATACGCCTAAAAACGTATTTGAAAATCCGCAAAATCCGAGATTGAAAGAATTTTTAAATAAAATTTTAAACCACTAAAGGAGAGGGAAATGAAAAAATTTATGAGATTTTTAGTTGCGGGCGCTTTGCTTTGCGGTTCGCTAGTCGCTAAAGACATCACCAAAGATACGCTCATCGTAGGCACGAACGCCGAGTATCCGCCGTTTGAGTTTGTGGATGAAAACTCCAAGGTTACCGGCTTTGATATGGATCTGGTAGCCGAGCTTGCCAAGCGCGCGGGCGTGAAATATGAAATTTTAAATATGAGCTTTGATGGGCTGATCCCTGCGATTAAAAGCGGCAAAATCGATATGATCGCCTCGGGAATGAGCGCGACGCCGGCTCGCAAAAAGGCGATCGATTTCACAAATCCTTACTACAAGGTCGAAAATTTATATGTCAAACGCAAGGACGATAGCTCGTTAAATTCCAAAGCCGACTTGCAGGGCAAGCGCCTTGCCGCGCAGCTAGGCACTATTCAGGAGCTTGCAATCAGAGATATCAAAGGCGCCGAAGTTAGCGCTACGGAGAACGTTTTTGTAGCCGTTATGTCGCTGAAGAACAAAAAGATCGATGCGCTTTGCGTGGATTCGTCCGTAGGCTACGAATATCTTAAGAAAAACGACGATCTAACCGCATTTTTTAAAGAATCCGACGGCAGCGAGGGCTTTTCGATCGCATTTGATAAGGGCAAGTATCCCGAGCTGCTAGCTAAGTTTAATGCAGCGCTTGAGGAGATGAAAAAGGACGGAAGCTACGAAAAGCTTTTGGAAAAGTATAATTTAAAATAATCCGCGAAATTTAGGCGTAAATTCCTCTCACAGAATTTGCGCCGCTTAAGAGAAATCCTATGAAAAAGATATTTTTGGCATTTGCGATTTTGCTCTGCACGCAGAGCTTTGCGGAGCAAAAAGACAGATACGGCATCGCTGCGTTTGCAGGTCTTGGCAATGACGGTAGAAGCTTCGTTTTTACCTTCAGAAAGGCTCAAAAAGATCGTTTCTTTCCCTGCGACTTAAAAAATTTAAACATAATCGCCGCGGGCGCTTCTAGATGCATAACGGACGCTAAGGAGCTGAAGAAATTCGACAAAGAATACAAAAAAGCTCTCGAGTCCGTGATAAAACCCGGCAAGCGCTACTACGTAAATTTAATCGATCGTGGCAACGACGCCTATGTTTGCGACGCAAGCGATCCTAAAAGCAATCTGCGATTGGACCTAGTGGCGGCGGGATTTGCCGTACCGACAACCGACGATAGCGAACTTCTTTTAAAAGCCGCCGAGGAGGCCAAAGAGGCTAAGCGCGGAATGTATAGCGCAAAATTTTACGATATCACTAACTGCATCCTAAACGGCGTGCCGATGCCTAAAAAAGATAGATGAGCGAAATTTACGCGCTTAGCGACGATGCTTTAACGCCGCCGCAAACTATCTTTTCGCAGATAGATGAAATTTTACGCTGCGGCGTAAAGCTCGTGCAGTACCGCAGCAAGCTCGCCGCGCAGGATGAAGCCTTAATCCGCTCTCTCATCGGTCTTTGCGAGGATTACGGCGCCAAACTCATCATCAACGACGATGCGGCGCTTGCCAAAAAACTAGGCGCGCACGGCGTGCATATCGGCAAGGACGACGGCGAGACGGCACAGGTGCGCGAGTTTTTAGGCGCGGATAAGATCATTGGCGTTAGCTGCTACGCTGGTCTTGCTCGCGCGCAAAAGGCCGAGGCGCAGGGTGCTAGCTATGTAGCCTTCGGCTCGCTAAGGCGCAGCAAGACAAAACCTAATGCGCCGCTTTGCCCCGATGCGCTCGTGCAAGATGCGCGAAAATCTTTAAATCTCCCAATCGCCGTAATCGGCGGGATAAGCTTAGAAAATCTGGATGAAATTTTAGCCCTCAAGCCCGATTATATCGCGATGGTAGAGGCGATCTACAAACCCGCTTCAATTACGCAGAATTTAGCAAATTTAAAGGAAAAAATGGATGAATATATTTGACGCCGTAATTTTAGGCATCGTCGAGGGGCTGACGGAGTTTCTGCCCGTAAGCTCGACCGGGCACATGATCCTGGCCGCAAAACTGATGGGTTTGCAGCAGACCGACACACTTAAATGCTTCGAAGTCGTTATCCAGCTAGGCTCTATCCTAGCGGTCGTGGCGATGTTTTACAAGCGGCTTTTGGTTGATTTTAAGCTCTGGTGCAAACTTATCGTGGGCTTTATCCCCACCGCTGCGATCGGCTTTTTGCTCTATAAAAGCATCAAATCGCTATTCGCGCCGCAGACCGTCGCCTACGCGCTGATCGGCTGGGGCGTTATTTTTATCGCGGTCGAGCTCTTTCGCAAGGCGCGCCCGAGAGAAGGAGAGCTAGAACATCTGGATCAAATTTCATACGTTCAGGCCTTTATCATCGGGCTTTCGCAATGTTTTGCGATGGTGCCTGGCACTTCGCGCAGCGGCGCTACCATCATCGCAGGGCTTTTGTGCGGGCTAAGCAGAAACCTAGCCGCGCGCTTTAGCTTCCTACTCGCGATCCCTACGATGTTTGCGGCGACTTTTTACGACACCTATAAAAATTTAGACACCTTCGCGCAAAACTCCGCCGATATCACGACCTTTCTCGTAGGCGGCGCAGTGGCGTTCGTCGTGGCGCTTGCGGCGATCAAGCTATTTCTAAGCTTCGTTTCGAAGTTTGATTTCATTCCGTTTGGAATTTATAGAATTCTAATCGGCGTCGTATTTTTCATCTTCATTTTTTAAACGCAATCAACAAAGGAATTTCATGAGCCCGGCAAAAAATATCGGCGCATTTTTAAAAGACAGATTCAGCCTCCTATCGGTATTTGACGGCGCGGTGCTAAACGCATACACGCTAGTTTTAGTATTAAATTTAGCGCTCGGGTTGCTTCTTATCGCGCGCGGCGGCGAGCTGCTCTCTGCGCAGGCGCTGTTTTTCGTGGCGTCTGCGATCTGCGGCGTGACAATAATTTTTTTCGCGCTTTACGCGCTTAGCTTTTACAGCGCCAGGCTATATAAAAT
>CAUONQ010000047.1:0-7493 GCA_963456995.1 uncultured Campylobacter sp.
CTTTTAAAAAAATCAAAAAACTAAAAATAGGGGGGAAATTTGATAGATGGTGTCCCCGACAGGATTCGAACCTGTGGCCTCAAAATTAGGAATTTTGCGCTCTATCCTACTGAGCTACGAGGACAAAATCGGCAATTTAATCGCCGATAATATTCATAACGTCGTCTAGTTTTTTGTGAAGATCTTTGTCGTTGATGGGCTTTGTCATAAAGTCATAAGCACCCTTATTTAAAGCCTCTCGTTTAGCGGTCTCGTCCGTCGTAAGGACGATGACGGGGATATGAGCTATACTTTCTCTAGCATGAAGATTATCTAAAAATTCCAGCCCATTCATCACAGGCATTACGATATCTAATAAAATCAAATCAACGGGCTGAACTTCGAGTACGGCAAGGGCGTCCAAACCATTTTTGGCTTGGAGTATGGTTTGGAATTTGCCATATTTTTTTAGCATAACTTCAAGTAACTTTAAATTTATAGCGTCGTCATCAACCGTTAAAACTTTCAAATCTCTCATCATTTAAGACCTCATCCTTATATATATTTTTGTGCGAGTTTCTCAAGACCCGACTTGGTGATATTGCAACTAGCGACTTCGCTAAATAGTGGATTTTCATCGTTGTCGTTAGAAAATAGAACTAGCTTGGTTGCAGACGCTTTTCGACGCAAGCTCTCTAACGCCGCTAAGTCTAGCCCCGCTAGCTTTTTATCAACCAAAACAAGCTTATAGCTGCCCGTAACCGCCATAGAAATAAGCTGGTCGAAATTGCCCGCAATTTCTACGTCTTTATACTGATGTTTTAATATGCTGGCAAAGATTTTACTTTCCATAATGTTTGCCTTGCATATAAGTATATCTTTTGTCGGCACGCGCGCACCTTTAGCTTTCACTACGTCATCGGAAACTATGCTTTTTTTAGGAACTAGCTTCATTATCGTCTTTGGCACTTTGACAGTTTTAATGACCGTCTTAGGCACCTGGCGTTTGACAAGCTTTTTAACTAGCTTCTTTGTAGTTCCACCAGCGGGCGCTGCATCAGATCGTTTATCACCGATAAAATTATCTAGCATTTGAGCTAAGATATCCTTTTTGATCGGCTTGGTGCAGTATTCGTCAAGTCCTGCTGCCATAAATTTCTCTCTATCACCTTTTAGCGCATTGGCGGTAACAGCCACGATCGGGATGTGGCGGAGATTATTCTCGTGCTCGTATTGTTTGATCTGTTTTGTAGACTCGATACCGTCCATAACAGGCATCGAAATATCCATAAATATGAGATCATAGTCGTTGTTGGCTTTTCTGGCTTCTAGCGCCAAAAGTCCGTTTTCGACTATCGTCAAATTCATATTAAAGCTATTTAACGTATGCTTCATAAGCTTTTGATTGATCTCATTATCCTCCGCAATAAGGATTTTGGCGTTATATTTTCTATTGACCAAAGGTACATTTTCGTCGGCAGGATTTCGCTCTACCGGCACTTCAACCTCTTCTTCGACTTCGACATCCTCTTCGACCATAATGGTTTCTTCCTGCTGCTCGTCTTCGTATACGGTGACGGGCACCTCGACCATCTCCTCTTCCTCAGGCTGCGGGATAACTACCGGTTCGACTTTTACGCTAACAGGCTCGATCTCGGGCTCTTCAACATGGACATTTTGAGTAGCAGGCTCTACCTTTGGAATAGACACCGACTCCGGCTCAATACTCGGCTCTTCGGCAGGCATATTTTGAGCTGCTGGTTCTACTACTGGCGTTACCGATTCAGACTCGATATTTGAAGGTCCCTGTTTAACCTCTTCAAGTTTTGGCTCGATAGGTCTTAGTTCAGGCTCAATTGCTACTGGCTCTGGCTCAACAGCGATAGGTTCTGGTTCAATTATCTTTTCAGTTGGAATTTCAGGTTCTGAAAGTTTAACACTTGAAATTTCATCTTCATGAGCAGAAACACTTGAAGTATCAGGCTTCGAAGCTTTAGCGATAGGAATTTCAGGCTCGGTTTTAATGGCTACAGGAATTTCTTCTTCTACGCTTGGAATTTCAACCTTTTTGGCAGGCTCTTGCACCTTGGCGTTCGGTTTGATATCCGAAAGATCGATCTCTATATCAGGAATTTCAATCTCAGCCTTAGGCGTCTCAACCTTGGCCTTTGGAATTTCTACTTTCGCAGGCTCAGCCTTTACTTCTTCTTCCTCTTTTTTAATCTTAGGAAGCTCTATTTCGATATCAGAAAGATCGATGCTAGGAGTTTCGGCTTTAGGAGCCTGGGTCTGCGTTGCATGTGTTTTGAGCCCCACAAAATCATCAGGGATTTCCAAAGATATAGGCTCATCGATATCGGTCTGGGCATCTTTTGTGCTTGAAGGCTCTACCTTTGGCTTTTCTGCGTGCGGGATTACTATTTCAGGAATATCAATATCGATCTTTGGCGATTCAGGCTCTGTCTTTTCAATCTTAATATCACTCATAGGCTCGATATCTATAGGCTTAATGACCGGCTCTTCTGCTTTAGGAGCTTCTTTTTTGAGCTCTTGAGCAATACTAGGCTTGCTAACAGCCTCCTCTTTATGCGCAGAATGAGCCTCGGCATCATGCGTACGCCTTCTGCTTTGCAAGATAGCGCGTAGCTCGTCTGCCGACGAAGTAGTAGCATGTCGTAATTCATCGAGCTTATTGATGATAGGTCTTTCTTTTACTACCGGCTCTTCCATAATCATTTCATCAGGGGCGATAGGCTTTTCTACCTCAGCATCCAGCTTAATCTCATGCGTCTGTGGAGCAAAATCCGATCTGCTTAGAGCAATTCCGGATTTTGAAATTTTATCTAGCGTCTTAACGAATTTGGTTAAGTTAAAAGGCTCTGTGAGGGTAAAAATTTTAGAATTCGAAATACTAATACTTTGAAGTTCTTTCGGCTTAAGAGTTAAGATCGTAGGCATACTCAATATATCACTAACCTCGCCGTAATTCTTAAATCTAGTGATAAGAGCGTCATATTTGTTATTATTTTGCGCTGAGCGGAACTGTGCATTTGTATTAAATATCGAAATTTTACCGCCTAGCTTGCTGATATAATTTTTAACGATATCATTATACATTGTATCGGCGCTATCGGCTAAAAGCGCAAAATTTAATCCTTTGATGCTTTCAAATACTGCGTCCGCATCAGTTTTTTGAGTCTCTTTAAAAGCAAGGGTGAAGTAAAATCTAGTACCCTTTCCTACGGTAGATTTGACCTGAAGCTTACCGCCCATCATCGCTACGTATTTAGACGAAATCGTAAGTCCAAGACCTGTTCCGCCGTATTTGCGCGTGATTGTAGAGTCAGCTTGAGAGAAGGCGTTAAATACATTTGCGAGCTTATCTTCAGAAATTCCT
The DNA here is from genome assembly GCA_963456995.1 of uncultured Campylobacter sp. GTDB lineage: Bacteria > Campylobacterota > Campylobacteria > Campylobacterales > Campylobacteraceae > Campylobacter_B. The sequence goes on from CAUONQ010000047.1 coordinate 3,377, forward strand.
ATACCGGTATCCTCAACGCTAAACGTTACGATCGCCTCTCCCGGAGCTTTGCTAGGCTCTCTTAAAATTTCAACCACGATAGTGCCGTGCTCAGGCGTAAATTTGACCGCATTGGACATGAGGTTGATAAGAACCTCTTTGATCTTCGTAATATCGCCGTATAGGTGGTGCACGAGTGTAGGATCGATGTAGAGCAGGATGTCGATATTCTTTTCGGCAGCCTTGGCGACGTAAATTTCAACTGCACTTTCGAAATCTTGGATAGGATTAAATAAGATATCCTCAAGCTCGACCTTATTGCTCTCGATCTTGGAGACATCCAAAATGTTATTAATGATCGTTAGAAGGTTTTCGGACGATTTTTCGATGGTATCAACGTAATCGCGCTTCTCCTCATCCAAATCGGTATTTTTAAGAAGCTCCGTAAAGCCGATGATGCCGTTAAGCGGCGTCCTGATCTCATGCGACATATTGGCCAAAAAGATCGATTTTGCCTTGTTGGCATCCTCCGCAGCGCCCTTTTGATACGCAATCAGATCGAGCGCGTCCTCGATAAGCGAATACGCTTTGTTAACACCCTCACTAGTCCTAACGTCGATATGCTCGTGCTGATTCGTCAAATCGCCGATTCGGCTAAGCACATTGCCGAGGTCGGCAACATTCTGTCTTAAACGTCTTGTAATACCCAAGGCAAAAACGACCAAAATAGCCGCTAAAACCCATATGCCGAGAGCGATAAATAGGTTTCTTAGCCTTTGCGCTAGGTAAGTATCGGCATGCATCGCAAGCTCAGCATTGATCTTTTCAGAAATTTCACTTAGCTTTTTATATTTAAGTGTAGTAGAAGCAAACCACTCTTGAAAAGGTACGCTATAGTGTCCCTCGTCCGCTTCTTGCTGTAATGTGGCTGAAATTTTAGCAGTTTCTCTTAATGCATTTTGAAATTCCTCTCCGTCTAGAATTTTTAAAATTGCAGCTCTAGCATCAGATTCCGGCAAGAAGTAGTAATTAGGAAGCGAACTAGATAGGTTGAAGCTAGCCCAAGTCCTTAGCTGCGCCTGATTCATCGCCTTGCTGCCGATGATATATTCGATAATATAGTCGCGCTCCGATGCGGTGGCGTCCATCGCCTCGTAGGTATTGAGCAATGAAACCGTCCAAACGGTGATATTTGAGCTTACGAGACCCTCTCTTAGCACTCGTTGGATTGTTTTTACATCATCGTCGAATTTTTGAAAATATGAGCTGAAAAGCTCACCGAAGCTTTTGCTTTGAGCATCGACATCCCTTCTTACCTGCGGAAGTTTGTCTAATAAACCGTCTATATCAGTCTCGGCAGCCAAAAGCTCGTCATTACCGGTGCCGTAAGCGAAAATATCAAAAATAGTCTTTTTTACGACATTTTCACTGATATTTTTGCTTTCTTTATACTTTGCAAGCGCATCGTCAGTTTTTTTACGTTGACCCGATAGAAGGGTTCCCATGCCGGGGTTTCCCTCGCTACCCAAAAACGCCGAAGTGATACCGCGCTCTTTATCTACCTGCTCTACTAACGCCGCGAGATTGCTGTTTTTAGCAATTTGCTGCTGCAAAATTCCCACTCTGGCGTAATCCTGCAAAGAGATAAACAAGAAATATGATGCAAACGCGAAAATCAAAAGTAACGGGATACCGCTAACAAGTCTCAAAGCACTTGTAGTATTTAAATTCATACAAAATCCTTCAAAGCGCAGCTTACGCGACGTTAAATTTTATTCAACCGGAGAAACGAAGTCGCTTCCGTCACGCTAGGCGGAGACGATTTAGCCGTCCTGTAAAGTTAATGGGTGATTTTACTAAACAAATCTTTAAATATAGCTTTTTGCGTTAGGTTTTCGTTAATGATTGTTTAAAATTTTTTCAGCGGTTTGGATATTCGTAAGTGATCTGATCTCATCGAAGCTCGCCGCATAAATGCTCTCAAAATCGCCGTAAAAGTCCAAAAGTTTCTTCAGGCTTCCTTTGCTAACGCCCAAGCTTAGCAGTTTTGAGCTTTGCAGATCGAGTTTGCGTTTGCTCTTTTGGTGAAATGAGATCGCAAAGCGGTGCGCTTCATCGCGCAGACGCTGAAAAAACTGCAACTTTTTATCGTCCGTTGGTAGCGAAAAAATCCCGCCCTTCGTGCAAATTTTATCTTTCGCAGCTCCCTTTGCGCGGTGGGCTTTAGCGTCGATCTTTTCTTTAGAAATGGCGATTATATCGACATTTGCTCCGACACTTGAAATTATTTCCTCCGCCAAGTTTAGCAGAGCCGTTCCGCCGTCTATGAGCCACAGATCGGGCGCAGCGAGCTCGTCAAATTTAAGCGCGCGGCTAGTTAGATACTCGCGCATCTGATCGTAGTCGTTATTTGAGCCAAGGTGCTTGTGGCGGTAGTTTTGCTTGTTAAACTCGCCGTCTTGAAAGCTTATCATAGCCCCCACGGCCGCGGCGCCGAACATATGCGAATTGTCGAAAACTTCGATATTTACGGGCAAATTCGTAAGATCAAAATAATCCTTCAGCTCCTGCAAAAATGCGTAATCGTGCGTTTTTAGATGTTTTTTGATATTGATCTCGCAGTTTTGATATGCAATCTCGCAAATTTTACGCTTCTCGCCGATTTTTGGCGCGTAAATTTTAAAGGCTCTTTCGTGCCGCTTGGATAAAATTTCGCGTACCAGATCCGCATCGTCAAACTCGTCGTAAACGTAAATTTTAGCGCACGCCACGGGAGCCGCGGCAGGAAAGGCGCTTAAGATCATCTGTTTGTAGGCGTTTGCGATATCATCGGCGCTAGGAGCTTTGCAGTTGATTATGTGCGAGCTTGAGGCTGAAATTTTACCCTCGCGTATGCTAAAATGCACGGCGCAGACGAGCCCGTCGCGTGCGGCAATCGCAAAGACCTCGAAATCATCGAGCTTTGCCAGATCGACCTCTACCTTTACGTTCATCTGCTTTAAAATTTCGATCTTATCGCGGATCTGTGCGGCTTCCTCGAAATTTTCGCTCTGCGCGAGCCGCGCCATCCGATCCTGAAGCTGTGGCACCATCTTTTGCGGATTTTTCAGAGCCGCAAGCGCGCTTTGTACGATACGAGCGTAATCCTGCTTTGAAATTTTATCCTCGCACGGAGCGGCGCAGCGCCCGATCTGGTGGAACAAACAGGCCTTTTTGCCCTTGACGCAATTTTTCTTCTGCACGAGCGGAAACTGCATGTAAAGCGTCTGTAAAATTTCCTTCGCGCCGTGAAAATATGGACCGAAGTATCTGATGTTTCTGCCCTTTACGATCTTTCGCGTGATCTCGAAGCGAGGGAAATCGTCGTCTAAATTTACGTAGATATACGGATAGGTCTTATCGTCGCGCAGTAGGATGTTGTATTTGGGCTTAAGCTGCTTGATAAAGGAATTTTCTAGTATCAGCGCGTCGCTCTCGCTGGGCGTTACGATGTATTCTAAATGCACAGCCTCGCTTATCATCTTGGCGATGCGCGCGCTTAAGCGCGGGCTCGGCGCGAGAGCAGGCGTGAAAGAAAAGTAGCTTTTGACGCGGTTTTTTAAAATTTTAGCCTTGCCGACGTAAAGAAGCTTGCCCGCCTTATCAAAATACTGATAAACGCCGGGCTGGGCGGGTAGCGAACGGATCTCGTCGATTAGCAAAATTTAGCTCCCTTTTGCAAATTTACGCTTTTGCTTTGCGCGGTTAAATTTGGCGAGGTTTGCGCCATATAGTTTTTATAAATTAAAAGCTCTGCGTTTGCGCGCTTTGCGCCTAAATTTAGCCTTATTTTATCCCGTTTCATCGCGCCCCGCTTGATTCTTTGGATAAATTTTGCTTGATAGCTAGGCGTATCTTTTCAAATCCCTCGAAAATCCGCTCGCTTTTGGCTAAATTTACGAACTCGCCTTTGGCCGGCTCGGCGTAGGTAAAAATTCGCTTTTTTTCGTATGGATCGGTTACTTTTTTAAATTTTAAATGCTTTGTCACAAAAAATTTAACGTCCGTTACGCGAGCGAGCCTGCCGTCAAAATTTACGCTAGAATAGATTTTTAATAAGCCTTTTAACATTTTTATACTACTATCGCTTTTTAATTCC
>CAUONQ010000048.1:0-7485 GCA_963456995.1 uncultured Campylobacter sp.
GTGAAATTTTTAGTATCTAAGGAAGTGAAATTTTGCGCGTTTGATGAAGCGATATCCGGCGCAGATGCGGAATTTAAGGTGCTAGATGCAATAGGATCTGGCGTAAAAGAAGCGGGGCTTAAAGCATCCTGCGCTTCTGCTTCAGCGCTGTTTGCATTTGTAACCCCCTCTTGCTGCGCCGTCAAATCTTGCGCGCGCTTTTGCGCTTTCATCTCATTTACTGCTTCGATGATATCTTCCAGTTCATTTTCATACATCAATTAGCCACCTCTTAAATTCTGCTTGTTTACTCGCATCGACGCTTAAAAAGCGCTCTAACATCGCCATATTGACGCCCGAGCTTACTCGATGATTTAAATTTAGCCGCGCAAAAAGCACCGCCGCATCGCCATCTTGCGGATTATCGCGTAAAATACCGCGGCAAATCCGCATCGCGCCGTAGATATCGCCTTTTTTCTCAAGCTCCATAGCGTATGCTAGCGCACTATTCAAGGCTAGCTCCTAAGCTTTGGCCGCGTAATCTGCGATGATCGAGCCGATCTCTGCGGTCGAGCAAATTTCTTTAGCGTCGTACTGCGCGATGTCCTTGGTGCGGTATCCGTCGCGAAGCACGCCGCGCACGGCAAGCTCGATCGCTTTTGCGGCTTCATTCTCGCCGAATGCGTATTTCAGCATCATCGCAGCGCTTAAAATCGTAGCGATCGGATTTGCGATCCCCTGCCCCGCGATATCGGGCGCGCTACCGTGGATCGGCTCGTAAATGCCTACTTTACCGCCGATACTCGCACTCGGAAGCAGCCCGATCGAGCCGCAGATCATGCTCGCCTCGTCGCTTAAAATATCGCCGAATAAATTCTCCGTCAAAATCACGTCAAATTGCGCAGGCGCCCGCACGAGCTGCATCGCGGCGTTATCAACGTACATAAACTCTAAATTTATCCCCACATAATTTTTAGCTAGCTCGCTTACGACCTCGCGCCACAGCTGGCTTGTTTCAAGCACGTTGGCTTTATCCACGAGCGTTATCTTTTTGTTTCGCAAAAGCGCAGCCTCAAACGCGACCTTAGCCACGCGCTCGATCTCGGCGGCGTTGTAGCACATCGTATTTAGCGCATCCTTTTCGTTTTTTGCGCGCGGCTGCCCGAAATAAATCCCACCCGTAAGCTCGCGTACCACCATTATATCGACGCCTTTGATGATCTCCGGTTTTAGCGTCGAAGCGTTTATCAGCTCATCAAAAATCATCGCAGGGCGCAGATTTGCAAAAGCTCCAAGCTCTTTGCGAATTTTAAGCAGTCCGCTTTCGGGGCGCAGTTCGCGCGGCAGACCGTCCCATTTCGCGCCGCCGATCGCGCCGAAAAGTACAGCGTCGCTTGATTTAGCGGTATTTAGCGTTTCATCCGGAAGCGGAACGCCCATAATGTCGATCGCCGCGCCGCCCATCAAGCGATAGTCAAAATTTAGCTCGAAATTAAATTTATGGCTTACGGCATCCAGGACCTTGATCGCTTCTTCGATGATCTCAGGGCCGATTCCGTCGCCTTTTATCACGCATACGTCGTATTTTTTCATCCAAATTCCTTACAAGTTTATCTTTGTTTTTGCGTAATTTATCGCTCCGCCCGCGTCGAGTAGCTTTTGCATAAACTCCGGTATCGCGCCGAATTTATACTGCGTCTTTTGAGTTAAATTTTTAATTACGCCGCCCTTTAGATCGATGCTAAGCTCGTCGCCCTGCGCGATCTTATCCGTCTCGTCGCATTCGAGAATCAAAAAGCCCGTGTTGAAGCTGTTTCGATAAAAAATCCTAGCGAAGTTTTTTGCGATCACGCATGAAATCCCGGCGGCCTTAAGCGCCATCGGAGCGTGCTCTCGCGAGCTGCCGCAGCCGAAATTTTTCCCCGCTACGATGATGTCGCCTTTAGCGATTTTGGATGAAAAATCCTTGTCCGCATCCTCCATGATGTGCGTCGCAAGCACCGCTGCGTCGGAGGTATTTAGGTAGCGCGCCGCGATAATAATGTCGGTGTCGATATCATCGCCGAATTTCCATACTTTTGCCATATTTCCGCCTTAAATTTTAAAATAGATGCGCGATTTTACCGACAAATTTATTAAAATCCGCTCAATCGCTCCGATGTGAGGGCGGAATTCCTCGCTTGAAATTTGGGGCTAAATTTAAACGCCAGAGCGCAGAGATAGGAAGTACGTAGGCGTTAAATTTTAAATCGGCAGCATAAAGGAAGCGGAATTTTAGCGCGCTAATTTTCGTCTTGGGAACGCGGAATTTTAGAGAGAAATCTTAAATTTAGCTAAAAATATAACCTAAATTTTAAAATTTAGCCTAATTCCTAGAATTTTAAAAATTATTAAATTTAGACAGTTCGCGCCGTATATAAGCAAAAATAAAGAGCGTTTCGGTATAATCCGATTTTCCAAAACCAAATACACAACGACACAAGGAGATTTTATGGCGAGCTCAAAAGACGCCCTAAGCCCCATCGAGCAATTTTTCGACGACAATCAAAAAAGCTACATCACCTACGAAAGACTGATAAAATTTTTCGACAAGGCTCCCACCGCGACGGCCGTTAAGAAGGTTGAAGCCCTTACGAAAAAATTTGACGTCGAGCTGATCTCCGCCGCAGAAATCTCCAAAATCAAAAATTTAGAGGACGCGAAACTCAAAGAAGCCACGCAAAAAAAGCTGCTGGACGAGGGCTGGGATGAGGAGTTTGACCTATCTAGCGACGTCGAGCTTTTGGAGTGGAGCCGCTCGGACAGCCCTGTGCGGATGTATCTGCGCGAAATGGGGCAGATCCCGCTGCTGACCAAGGAAGAGGAGATCGAGATCAGTAAAAAAATCGAGCTCGGCGAGGACATCATCATCGACGCGTTTTGCTCCGTGCCATATCTGATCGATTTTATACTTGATTACAAAGAGCCGCTCATCAACCGCGAGCGCCGCGTAAAGGAGCTTTTCAAGAGCTTTGACGACAGCGACGAAGAGGGTGAAGAGGAGGACGAAGAGGAACTATCAGAGGAGGATTACGACGACGAGGAGGATGAGGAGAGCGCGGACGAGGCGAAGCAAAGGCGATCCAAAAAGAACGATAAGCGCGCTCTAAAGGTCATCGAAAGCTTCAAGGCTCTCGAAAAAGCCAAAAAGGACTGGATGAAATTTGCCGAGAAAAACGCCGAGGCGATTAAGCAGAGTAAGGGAATTTTATCGAAGCTAAATTTAGCGTTTAAAAAGAAAATTTTAAAAGAAAAGCTCATGGATCTGGGGCCAACCAGCAAGCTCATCACCGAGATCGTAAAATCGATGGAGACCGCGCTAAAAAGCGACGAGGGCTTCGAAAAGGAACTCAAGCGCTTAGAGTACAAGCTGCCGATGTTTAGCGCCGAACTGCGCGAAAATCACAAAAAAATTCTAAAAGAGATCACGAGGCTTAGCAAAGACGACATCATCGCGCGCGTGCCGGAAGCTACGATGGTCTCGACCTACGTCGATATTAAAAAGCTCTTTTTAACCAAAGAAGCGAGCAAAAAAAGCTTTAATCTCGAGCCCGAGCGGCTAAAAGAAATTTTAGAGCAGATCAAGCGCGGCAAGCGCATCAGCGACAATGCAAAGGCGCGCATGGCGAAGTCTAACCTGCGCCTGGTCGTCTCCATCGCCAAGCGCTACACCAACCGCGGACTGCCGTTTTTAGACCTCATCCAAGAGGGCAATATCGGGCTCATGAAGGCGGTGGATAAATTTGAATACAAGCGCGGCTATAAATTTTCGACATACGCGACGTGGTGGATCCGCCAGGCGATCAGCCGCGCCATCGCCGATCAGGCCCGCACGATCCGCATCCCGATCCATATGATCGAGACGATAAATCGAATTAATAAAATCACGCGCAAATATATGCAAGAAGGCGGCAAGGAGCCCGATATCAACGTCATCGCGCAAGAGGTAGGCCTTAGCGTCGATAAGGTAAAGCAGGTCATCAAAATCACAAAGGAGCCGATCAGTCTAGAAGCGCCGATCGGAAACGAGGACGACGGTAAATTCGGCGATTTCGTCGAGGACAAAAGCTCGGTTTCGCCGATCGAGCAAATTTTAAAATCCGACCTTAAAGAGCAGATCGACGATATCTTAGAACAGCTCAACGACCGCGAGCGCACGGTGATCCGCATGCGATTCGGACTGCTTGACGACGAGAGCGACCGCACGCTCGAAGAGATCGGCAAAGAGCTCAACATCACCCGTGAGCGCGTCCGTCAGATCGAAAGCTCGGCGATCAAAAAGCTAAAGCACCCAAAGATCGGCCGCAAACTCAAAACCTATATCGAGAGTTAGAGCGAAATCCGATATAATTTACTCTTAAAACGCCCGGCAGATTTAAAATTCATTAGACAGCCGGGCTTTGGCGTCGGTATGATTGATTTTAAAAACACGACAAAAATCTAAATCCGCTAATATCCAAGCTGTAATCGTCAATAATGTATTTTTCAGCCTAAATTTTATCAGGCGGGGCACAAATCAAGGCATAGTAAAATGTAGCAGTGCTTAAAACCTCGATTTTTATGGGCTTAAGGTTTGAAGTTCGTAGGTTTCAAACTCCAACGGAGTAAATTACACGCGGGCTCTGCGCCATAATCAGATTGAAAAAGAAGTTTCAAACTCCAGTGGAGGAAATTTACACGGAATACACAGGTATGGATGAATACGATCACTTGTGGTTTCAAACTCCAGCGGAGAAATTTAAACCAAAGCTTCCGCGCGATGGAGCAGGAGAGGCAGCTGTTTCAAACTCCAGCGGAGAAAATTTACACAATATCTTGCTTAGGCGTTTTTTGCGTTTTCTTTAGTTTCAAACTCCAGTGGAGAGAATTTACACGAAAACTGCGCTATTTAAGCAAAAAATCGTAGTTAGAGTTTCAAACTCCAACGGAGAAATTTACACGCTGCAAAAAGACGTAGTAGAAACGATGAAAGCGCGTTTCAAACTCCAACGGAGAAATTTACACGAACACACTTTAGAGGATATTAGAGAGTTGGAATTGTTTCAAACTCCAACGGAGAAATTTACACGTAAAAACTCGCTTCGCTTTCCACTCATCATCAAAGTTTCAAACTCCAGCGGAGAGAATTTACACAGAGTCAGAAATTCTATTTTTCCAGACTATGAATATTTGAAGTTTATATTCTTACCCCTTAAATTTAGATAAGCGGCAAAGGCGGTTTAAAATAAAACGCCGTATTTGCGGTGTTTTGCAAATCTCAGCCAAAGCTTTATCGGTATATTTGCAAAATTTAAACCAAAATCGATAGCGCAATTTAACGGCGCAAAAGTCGTTGCCGTTTTGCCGCGCTGTCATTCCGCCTCGCACCATCTAGCTGGTTTACTGCGCGCCGACAAACCAACAACTACCGGCAAACTTTGACCACGTTCAATCGCATCCCGCCGCCACACTGCCGCCGTACCTGCAATCGCAGCGCCCATAAATTTGCCGCATTGCTGCGCCGACAACCGCAACACTATCTAAATTTACTGCTCCGCCGTGCCGTCCCGCTCTTAAAATCTACCTTCTGTAGCCAAGGGTGCGCTGAATAACACGACGTCGGTATTTTTGTTTTGCTCTAAATTTACTTTCCGTCGCGTCGCTAAATTTAGCCGCGCCGCAAGCTGCGCTTTCTAAGGTAGCTATAAATCCAAGCCCCGAGCAACAAAACCGCCGCGAGGCAATACATATAAAAGGCCGCGCCGTTTTCATACTCCACGTCCTGCGCGGTAAAGATTAGCCGCGACATTTCGGGGTTTCGCGCCGCCTCGTCCGCGATCTGCGCCATCACCTCATCATCATGCACGTCTAGCGTGATCTTTCGCAGCTCGATGAAATTTGTCCGCTTATCCAGATGCCTGCCGCTGCGGCCCGTGACGTAAACGCTATGCGAGTAGAAATTTAGATAGTAAAATCCCGCGTCGTCTTTAAAAAGCTTCTCCGAGATCTGCCGCACGGCGCCTTTAAACGGATTATCGCCCGCCCTTTTTAGCGCGCTTAGCCTGCTGGCGTCTGCGCCAAATTTATAATAAACGTGCCAAAGCGCGTCTTTGAGCCGGCCCTCGGCGCCGCTACCGCGCGGACGATTTAAAATTTTATCCTTGCTTAGATAAAATATGCCGTTTTTGCTCGCAAACAGCATGTATTCCTGATGCCCGCTCTGAAAATTTAGCGGCGTATAGGGCTCGTTTGCAGTCTCAAATCTCTCGCCGTTCATCAGCACCGCGCCCGTAGCTGGATCAAAAAGAAACTCTATGCCGGCGTTTGGCTCCACGAGATACATCTGCTCGCTAGGCGTGAAATTTAGCCTCTCGCCGTCCGCATAAACGCTGCGTCCGTCGCTTAGCCACCGATCGACCGGGCGAAAGTGCGCGGGCGAGCCGGAGCCGTCTTCGTGTATGATTTTTAGCCTTATCTGTTTTAGATTTTTTACGTCCGCACCCGCTAAAATTTTACCCTCGTAAAATACCCGCTCGCCGTCGGTGGCGACGTAAGGGCTCTCCGTCAGCGGCGAGATAGGCGCGCTAGTATCAAGTCTCGCGTAGGGGTAGTTGTACTCCTGCGGCCATTTGGAGAGCCCGAACGCATGGAAAAATACCTTGTAAATGTAGCTTATCGCGCCGCCTGTGCGCTGCGTGACGTCCGAGCAAAAGTAGCTCACGCGCCCGTCGCTGTAGTAGCGAGAGCCGATCTTTTGCGTGCGCGCGGGATCCAGTCCCGTCATCTTGCGAGCGCCGCAAAATACGCTACTAGAGTCCATACCGACGTTTGTGTAAGAGTATCTGCCGGTATCAAGCACGCGAAAGCTCGCGGCGTCCGCGCCGCCCTCTAGCTCGTAAGGAGCGAGATTCCAAGAGCGTAGATAAATTTTGCCGCCGATGTTGTAATAATCACTACTACCGATCTTTTGCGCGTCCGCGGGCAGTTCGCGCGAGTTATCATACACCGATAGCTCATAGATAAAAACGAGCGAGACGAAAAGCGGCACGAAAAGTACCACAAAGAGAAGCCTTAGCGCCTTTTTATCAAATTTGCTTAAATTATTCGTCTTTTTCATAAGGCAATTATATATCTTGCTAGTTTAAAACGTTAGAAATTTAAAAGCGTTTGCAGGGAAATTTTAAAATTTAGGTGCGGTAAATTTGGCGGCGAAAGATACGGGTAAATTTGACGCCGAATTTTAGTTCAAATTTACCCGTAACCGCGCGAAACGACTCACGCTCCGCGCAAATTTAACTCAGTACCCGTCAAAATGCTTGGTTTTTGGCAGTACCAAATTTAGCGTAATGCCGATGAGTGCGCCAAGCCCCACGCCGCTAAAGCTCATCGCGCCAAAATCCAGCACCATGCCGCCGATCGCACACACAAAAATGAGCGCGACGATGATCATATTGCGCGGCTCGGCCAGATCCACGCTGTTTTTTATGA
>CAUONQ010000049.1:0-7467 GCA_963456995.1 uncultured Campylobacter sp.
AAAAGGGGCTAGCATGATAACCATATCGCTTCCCAAAGGCCGAATAGCCGACGATCCGCTTAAAATTTTTAAAACCATGTGCAGGATTGATTTTGCCTTTGAGGATCGCAAACTCATAATGCAAGAGGGCGATTTTATATTCCTCTACGTCCAAAACCTAGTTATCCCTACTTACGTTATGGGAGGTGCGGCGGATAGCGGCGTAGTGGGGCTTGACGTGCTTGAGGAGCATCGCCTCGACGTGCTTACGCTGCTTGAGCTTAAAATCGGAAAATGCCGCGTCTGCGTGGGCGTGCATGCGGGCACCAGGCTAAACTACGGCGCTCCGAGCCTAAAAATCGCTACGAAAATGCCTAACATCACTCGCGAGTACTTCGCCTCCAAGGCCGTCGCCGTAAATATTTTCAAACTCTACGGCTCGATCGAACTAGCCCCGCTCATAGGGCTTGCCGACGCTATCGTCGATGTCGTAGAGACCGGCGCTACGATGAAGCAAAACGGGCTGCAACCCGCAGAAACCATAATGCAAAGCTCGGCGCACCTCATCGCCAACAAAAACAGCTTCGTGCTAAAACGCGATGAAATTTTAAATTTAAGAGATAAACTAACCCGCACGATCGCTTAACGCTCTCTTGCCCAACCCATGCAGTGCTTGCGGTCGGCGCGGCATATTTTGCGTGAGTAAATCATCACCGCCTTGGCGCGATGTCGTTTAAAAAACCTCTGCTGCATATAGAAATTACGGAGGCATTGCACCGATTAAATTTAAACAAACTCAGAAATTTGATTTATCAAGAAGCGGAAGCACTGTCGAGCCGTGCAGCGTAAAATTTCAAATTTCTATCGCTACAAATTTTAAAATTTAGCCTAAATTTGTAGCTCGCAGAATTTCAGAATTCTAAAATCCCGCTTCACAATTTCACGCCGTAAAATTTAAAATTCTCGCGAACTCTAAATTTGAGCTCAAATTCCCGCGGTTTGGAAATGGCAAAATTTCGGAATTTAAACTCGCAAAATTTCGCCGCTAAAAATCGTGCAAAATTTAATCGGCGCTACTCTTTAGGTGTAGAAAGTAGCCCGCGCCAAAATCAAGATGCTAGCCGCCCACATCTCAGCTACTTAGAACTTCGCAAGCCGCGCGTACGGATCAATCCCTGCCGCAGCTACATTTAAAAACTGCTTATTAAGGCTTACAAAGCCCACACAGGCAACTACTTGTTTTGCTTATATTTTCAGGCAGGACAAAATACACTTAGCGTGATCAATATATATATAGCGCGAAAAATTTCAAATACAGCCGTTTAACAATTTTGATAAATTTTGAATTTAAGACAGATGCATCCCGGCGCCCGGCTCGGCTCGAGCCCAGTCCGCGCTAGCTTGATTTTTTCGGGCACCGTTTGCTCGCCAGCTTTGTTTCGGATTTTTTCTGCGCGTCTTGGGTCTATTTTTGCGTGCTTTACTAAATTTGCTCGGCGAAATTTTACCGCGATAAAATTTTACGTAATAAAGCTATACCTAAAAATTTCAAATCCGCTAAAGTTTAAAATTTCAAAGCTACGCGGAGATTCACCAAAGTAAAACTTCGCAAAAATTTAGCTAGAAATTTAAAAGTGTCCACGCCATTTATTGTACCGAAGGTAGGCTAGCGCGACAATATAATTCAACTCTGTCGAAGTACAGCGAGCGGTTATTGCGGCAGCATAAACGGCGCGCCATGAACCTTACCGCTACAATGAAGTAGAGGCGGTCTGTGTTTTTGTAAATTTTGGCAGATAAAATTCTACCGCGATAAACGTAATAAATTTAGATGTCACGGACGATCTGCATAGTTTTAGTTCTTGCATGCAGCACAATAAATTTTACGCTAAGCAAGCCTGGGTCGTCGAAAACCATCTTGCTTTATTATCTCGGCCGCGCCAAAAAACCATGACTGTTTGCGACGCCAAAAGCTACTTATATGCAGAGCGGACAAGAATAAAATTTTACCGACCTGGCGCGATGAAAGAGCTTTGCGGTGCCTACGCCGCGATGATTTCGCGCACCTTTTCTGTGAAATTATCGCTCACGATGTATTCGGTCGGATAAACGAGCACTTCGCTGCCGTTGCGGATCCGCAGAATCAGCCGCTTGGTGTTTTTCAGCGCCGTATCGCAAAAAGCGAGATGGTAAATTTTATAAATTTTCTCGCGACTAAGCTCGCCTAAGCTTAGCTCAAACTCGAAATCCTGCGCGTTTTTTCGCTGCATCTCGCGCTCTTTGCGCGCCTTAAGGACGGGATCCTCCGAGTCAAAACCGCTCCTTCGCTCCGCGAAATTTCCTCCGCCGTAGCTGCCACCTCGTTCGCCGCCGAAGTTTCTGCTGGAGCCGAAATTACCGCCGTTAAAGCCCCCGCGCTCCCTACCGCCGAAACCTCGCACCTTGCTAGGCACGTAGCCGTCGATGTTTTGCGCGGCATCTAGGGTTAAAATTTCATCCAGATAAATTTGAAATTTCCCGCCGTAAGGGCTAGTGTTTTTGCTAAGCCGTGCCCAAAACGCCATCGGGCGCTCCAGCTCCGCGTCCGTTAGCGCAGTGACCGCATCGCAAATATCGCTGAACGCACTCATCTCGAAGCTGCCCGCAAGATCAAGCACCGTAAGATTTGCCATCTGCTTGCCCGATTTGGTCGTGCGCGCAAAGACGTTTTCGATCTTGCCGACGCATAAAATTTTAACGCTCGCGTCCTCGTCGCCCACCAGTTCGTCGAATTCGTTCGATTTGGTATGTGCAATCGCTCCAAGCTGCGCGGCGTAGGCTTTGAGCGGATTTTCGCCCAGAAAGACCCCCGCGCGCGGACGGAAGCTCGCATCGCGGGCATTTTGCAGGCTCATCATCGAAAGAAACGACAGCTGATACGCCGCGCCGCCGACCGCGCTTTTTGAAATTTTAATCATAAAAGCATACGGGCGCTCCCGCTCCTGCGGGCTTAAGTTTTCGATCGCCTTTAGCGCGTTATCGAATACCGCTAGCTCGAAGCTGCCGTGCAGATCAAGTACATTTAAAATCCCCATTTTTTTGCCCGTCTTCGTCATGCGCGTGGATAGATCCTCTATCCTCCCCACGCTAAGTACCTCGGCGCTATCGCCGTCGATCTCGCTAAACGCCGAGGATAGCGTGTAGTCGATCCCCTCCATCTCCTCTTTGTAATCATCCAGCGGATGCCCCGAGAGATACACGCCCACGGTCTGCTGCTCAAATTTTAAAATTTCGCCCTGCGGAAATTCCTTATCGGTATCGACGAAGCTTACGCTCATGCCGCTCGTCATATCCTCATCCTCGCCAAAAAGCGAGCTTGCGGCGTCCTTTTTAATCTCGGTGATTTTTTTCATCACTTCAAGGATATTTTCCATATTTTGAATCATCGCCAGGCGACTCTTGCCCAGGCAATCCATCGCGCCTGCGTAGATCAGCGACTCGATGACCTTTTTATTGACGCGGAAATTATCCACGCGCGAAGCAAAATCGTCGATGCTTTGAAATTTAGCCTCGTTTTGAAGCTCTAAGATATTCTCGATCGCAGCACCGCCCACGCCCTTAATCGCGCCAAGGCCGTAGATGATCGAGGTGCCCGATTTGGAGTTTTCGTCGTCCACGACGCTAAAGCCTCTTAAGCTTTGATTGATCGACGGCGGCAAAAGCCCGATGCCTAGGCGGCTCGCCTCGTCGATATACTTTGAAATTTTATCGGTGTTGCCCTCCTCCGAAGTAAGCAGCGCCGCCATAAACTCCGCCGGATAGTAGGTCTTAAGATAGGCCGTTTGAAAGGTGATCATCGAATACGCCGCGGCGTGGGATTTGTTAAAGCCGTAGGAGGCAAATTTCATAATCAGATCAAATAGCTCATCTGCCTTAGCTACGTCAAAGCCCAGCTCTTTAGCGCCGCTTAGATACTGCTCGCGCATGTGAGCGAGCTTCTTCTCATCCTTTTTACCCATCGCGCGGCGCACCAGATCGGCATCGCCCAAGCTAAAGCCGCCCACCTTCTGCACGATCTGCATAACCTGCTCTTGATAGACGATGATGCCGTATGTTGGCTCTAAAATTTCTTTTATCTGCGGAAAAATATAGCTAGCTTTTAGCTCGCCGTGTTTGATCCTGATAAAATCGGGGATTAGATCCATCGGCCCAGGGCGGTAGAGCGAGATCATCGCGATGATATCCTCGAAGCGGTCCGGGCGCAGGTTCATCGCCAGATCCTGCATGCCTGCGCCCTCGATTTGAAAAATCCCCAGCGTGTTGCCGCTTTGAATCGTTTTGTAAGTGCGTGGATCGTTAAAATCGATCTCCTCCCAAACTATGTCGCGATTATAGCGGCGCTTGACAAGCTTGATGGCGTTATCGATCACATCGAGGTTTTTTAGACCCAGGAAGTCAAATTTTATCAGATCGACGTCCTCGAGATAGTTTTTGGTGTATTGCGTTACTAGGCGCGCATCCTCGCCCTTATCCTGCTTAAATAGCGGCGCTTTATTCCACAGCGGCTCGTTTGAGATCACTACTCCCGCAGCATGCATGCCTGCGTTGCGGTTTAGCCCTTCAAGGCCCAGCGCAAACTCCCAAACCTGCTGTGCAATCGGATCTGCGTCGATAAATTCCTTCAGCTTCGGCTCGGCGTCGTAAGCCTGCGTAAGCGTGATGCCGAGCTTATCGGGAATCAGCTTTGCCATCTTATCGGCCTGCGAAAGCGGCATATCGCAGACGCGAGCCACATCGCGGATGACGCCGCGCGCGAGCAGCTTACCGAAGGTCGCAACCTGCGCGACGTTGTATTTGCCGTACTGATCGATGACGTAGTCGATCACCTCGCCTCTGCGCGCCTGGCAAAAGTCCACGTCGATGTCGGGCATCGAGATACGCGACGGGTTTAAAAATCGCTCAAAAAGTAGATTATACGGGATCGGATCGAGATCCGTAATGCGAAGCGCATACGCACAGATGCTGCCCGCCGCAGAGCCGCGACCGGGACCAACCGGGATATCGTGATCCTTCGCCCAGTTGATGAAATCCTGCACGATGACCATATAGCCCGAAAAATGCATGTTTTTGATGATGGCAAGCTCCTTTTCCAGGCGCTCGCGATAAATTTCATGCCTCTCGGGATCAATAAATTTAAGGCGCTCTTTAAGCCCTTCGCGACACAGATGATCAAATAAAAAATCATCGTTTTCAAAGCTATAGCGCTCATCGGGCTGCGGCAGCGAAAGCCCGAGCCTAGCGGCGTATTCGATCGTAAATTTAAAATTCGGCGGCGTCGGCGCGTAGTCCTTCTCGTCGAAGGCAAATTTGAGATTGCACTTTTGCACGATCTCGGCGGTATTTTCGATCACTTCGGGGATGTCCGCAAAAAGCCGTCTCATCTCCTCATCGCTTTTTACGTAAAATTCCGAAACGACGTGTTTTAGGCGGTCGCCGTCGTTGATCGTCTTGCCCATCGAGATGCACTGATAGACGTCGTGGGCCTTGGCACGATCCTTGCGCGAGTAGTGAGCGTCGTTGGTAGCGATGATCTTGACGCCGATTTCGCGCGAGAGGCGGATGAGGTCTTTATCGACGTTTAATTGCTCGCCGATGCCATGGCGCATGATCTCAAGATAAAAATCCTCGCCGAAAATTTCCTTATACTCAAGCGCCGCTTTTTTCGCTGCTTCGTAGCCGCCCGCGCCGCGCTTTAAATTTCGCTCGCTTCTATTTAGATGAAATTCCACCTCGCCCGCCAGGCATGCCGAGGAGCAGATAAGCCCCTCACTGTGCTCTTTTAAAATTTTTTTGTTAATCCTCGGGTAGTAGTAAAATCCGTCCAAAAACGCGCGCGAGCTAAGATACATTAAATTTTTATAGCCCGTCTCGTTTTTAGCAAGCAGTATCAAGTGGTAGCGCTGGCGGTCGCTTTTATCGCCGATATCCTCGTGGTTGTGCAGGTAGGTCTCGATGCCGATGATCGGCTTGATGCCGTGCTTTTTCATCGTCTGATAAAAGTCTATCGCGCCGAACATATTGCCGTGGTCGGTGATCGCGCACGCCTTAGTGCCGCGGCTCTGCAAAAGCTCGGCGAGCTCGCTTACCTTATTCGCGCCGTCTAGCAGCGAATACTCGGTGTGAAGGTGCAGGTGGGTGTAGTCGCTCATTTTTGGTCCTTTTTTGATTTGGAGATTATAGTAAATTCGGGCTTTAGAAACGGTCAAATTTAGTGGAATTTTAGCTTAAATTTCAGCGTGAAATTTTACGAGCAAATTTTGTTAAGGAATTTTACTTCGGAGGTTTTACATTCTGGATCTTGCGGATTAAATTTTAGCAAAATTTTAAGCTGAAAATGCTGTGATGAAATTTTGCTATCATATAAATTCCGCTCACACGGAATTTTGAGCTAACGCAATTCCGCAAAAATTCTACGACTTAAATCATCGTAAAATTTTGCGGTTTAGAATTCCGCTTGCAAAGTCTTGCAGCTCTACGATCTTGAGAATTCCACGATCGCTTTGGCAAGCTCTCTAGTAGGATCAACGAAAATTTTATCGCTTTTGATTAACGGCAAAAATAGCGGCAGCTCGGTGCAGGCAACGACATAAATATCAGCATCGATTTTGCCTAGCAAATTCTCAAAAGCCCCCACGTATTCGGCAGTCTTGCCCGCCTTAACGCCTTTGTAGATGCAATCCATCAAAACCGCTTGATTTTCTTCGCCAAGCTCTACGCTGATTAGCCCCGCTTCTTTGAGCGGATCGTCGTAAATTTTAGCTTTTTTTGTACCAATAGTGGCTAGCACGGCTATTTTATGGGCGTTTGGATAATTTTTGCGGATCGCTTTTACGGTGACCTCGGCGATATGAATTAGCGGGATTTCCGCCGCAGCTTCTACATCGTCTGCGAAAAAATGCGCCGTGTTGCACGCCATCGCAAACGCCTTGCAGCCTGCATTTTTGAGCCTAACAGCGCTCTCGCTTAGGCGCGGAAGCGGATTTTCACCTTTGCCTAAGATAAATGCCGTGCGATCTTCAATCTGCGGATAGCTATCAATTACAAGCGGAATATTTTCTTGATCGCTGCTCGCCGCAGTCTCTTCTATGATCTTCATATACAGATCCGCACTCGCTAAAGGTCCCATTCCACCGATAATCCCAACTCTTTTCATAGCTCGTCCTTTCTAAATTTTACTTGGGCTCATCCTCCCACTTACTCATATCCATTTCATTTTCGCTCTTTGCGACGTAGATCGACGCTACGACATCGCCCGTTACGTTCATCGAAGTTCGCCCCATATCCAAAATCGCATCAATGCCTAAAATCATTCCGTAAGCGATCGCCACGTTACCGCTTACCTTAATACCGATGGATTCTAGCACTAAAAGCAGCATCAGCGCGCCTGCGCCCGGGACTCCAGCAGTTCCGATCGCTGCAAGCATTGAGGTAATAACGATAGTAAGATAT
>CAUONQ010000050.1:0-7466 GCA_963456995.1 uncultured Campylobacter sp.
CTTACCTTCTATACCGTTTTTCCGCACTAATTTATCTAAAATTTAGCTTCAAATTTTAAAATTCTTCAAATTTAACCAAGCTAAAGGAAGCAAAATATGAAAACCCGCAAAGCCGCGCAAAATTCGCTCAATTTGGGCTTAAATTTAATACGAAATTTCAGTTTTTCAAGTGCATTAAAGCTCTTGCTTCCGTTTTTGGCGTTAGGCGCGCAAGCCCTGGAGCCAAAAATCGTAATGAAGCCCGAGCCGAGCTTAAAAAACGGTCTGTATTTCGTAGCGGACAAGCCCTATAGCGGGACGCTCAAGGTGCTGCACTACAGCGCCGAGGATCTCTACGACGTAAATTTTATGGGCGTCGTCTACCCCAGAGCAAAGCCGCTGCCGCCCACGCTAATCCGCGAGATCGACGTAAAGGACGGCACTGCGGTGCTTCAGCGCGATTACTTTGACGGCAGAGATAAGCCCTCAAACGAATATCCGCTAAAGGGCGGCCTGTACGACGGCGTCGCTAAGAGCTACTACGCATACGGCGGCGAGCTGAAGTCGCAGAGCGAATACAAAGCCGGCAAGCGCGAGGGCTTTTACAAGCTGTATTATCAAGGAAGCGGCAAGCTAAAGCAGCAGGGCGCGTATAAAAATGATAGGCGCGAGGGCACTTTCACCGACTACTACGAAAGCGGCGAAGTAAGCGCGCGCCATCCGTATAAGGGCGGGCTGCGAAACGGCAAGGACGTGGATTATTACAAAAGCGGTAAAGTACGCGGCGTGCGGAGCTACAAAGGGGGCAAGCGGCAAGGCGTGGAGAAATGGTATCACGCTAACGGCGCGCTAAGGCAGACCGGCGCATACAAGGATGACCGCAAACAGGGCGTTTGGAAGTTGTTTTACGAGGACGGCAAGACGCGCGTAGTCGAAAATTTTAAAGACGGCGAGCGCGACGGCGCCGTGCGCGAATACTACGAGGGCGGCGCGCTGCAGGGCGAATACGAGTTTGAGTGCGGCAGGCAAACGGGCACGAGTAAGCAATACTACGCAAACGGCGCTCTTGCGGCGAAGGTGATGTTCAGAGACGGGCGCAAACACGGGCTTTATGAAACATATCACGAAAACGGCGCGCTCAAGGCTAGAGTTACGTTCAAGGATGGCCTGGAGACGGGCACGGCGAAGCACTACTACGCAGACGGCAAGCTCGAAGCCGAGGGCGAGTTTGAGCGTGGTAGGCTCGTGCGCGCCAAAAAATACGACGAAAGCGGCAAGCTAATCAGCGACAAATCCGATAAAAACGGGCTAGCAAGGGAGTAAAACGGGCTAAATTTTAAAATTTTAAGCGGATGGAATTTTAAAAAGGTTTAAAATTTTGAGTAGACGCGGCTTCGCGTTTTAACGATCGCAGCTTCGCATTTTCAGTGCCCACGGCTTCGTGTTTTAAGCGAGCGAGATTTTGCGTTTTGAAGTGCGGCTTCACGTCTCGGACAAATTTTGATTAGGGCGTGGCTCCGCACTTTAAACAGGCGCGACTTTGCGCTTCGGGCGAGCATGGCTTTATTTTTTGAAGTGCAGCTTTAAATTTTAATCGAACGCAGCCTTGCGCATTTTGTTTTTCAGCTGCATATACCGCGTGCCAAGTGCCGCCTTAACGGACTAAATTTTGCGCTCATGAAGCGATGTGCTGCGTTTAAACGAGCAAAATTCTACGCCGAGCGCCTTTATGCGGCGCACGAATACGGCTCGGTGCTTTAATTGACGAGGTCTCGTTCAGCACAGTTCGTCGCGTGATTTGCGCTGATGCAGCTTAAAATTCTGATCTGTATTTTAGCGCACATAGCGCGCAAGTATCGCCCGACGCGGCATAACTTGGCTTTCGATGCAGCTCCTTTTTTCGGCATGACGAGCTAACTTTGGCGCGGCGCAAATTTTTAAAATTTAAAGCGAAATTTCAAGCCGAAACGGCACTGAAATTTTAACTGCCAAAAAGTAAAATTTAACGATCGATTTTCGTTAAATTTAGCCCGCAGTTCGCAAGCCGTGCTATTCAGGCCCAAATTTCAAATTCACCGCAACCTTGTCTTTGACGCGGCAAATTTAATCTAGCTGATATTTTAAAATTTGCCGACCGCTTTACTAAACAAAATTTTACGAATAGGGCATGGGTGAACAAGGCAGGGAGGCAGAGAGTATCTCTCTATATAATTACGGAAGCAAAGAATGCGCTGCTTATTTCGGTATGAAAATTTCATGGGCTTATTTGCAACTTTAAAATTTTGCGAGATATTCGCCTGTAACGTTAAATTTCAATACGCGGGCGGTGGAAATTTTAAGAAAGCAGAGCTAGATAAAGCGAAATTTCACATAAGGTCTGTGCACGGGGTATTTGCGCGGCAAAATATAAGCGCCGAGAAGGAAAGAGTGCTCAAAATTTAGCGCGTAACGAGCGGTGAACTATAGTCAAACAAACTTCAAATTAAAAATCTTAAATTTTAATCCGCGGACGCCAAATGGGTTCAAAATCAAATTTGCGTAAATTTAGCATACAGTGAGATAACAAGCCAGAAGCATTCACGGTACAACTCCGGAGCTACGCAGCACAGTATTCTCAAGGTAAAATAACGGGCGTCAAAAGGCGAAAAATGTTTATAAATTTAGCGCGCGGCAGTTATAGAGAGTCGGAAACGCGGTGTTTGAGACCGTGTAGCGCAAGCTACCCGCAGCAGCCGCAATCGCAGCGCGAAGATGCGGCGGGATGAAGCTCGCTGATGTAGAGCTTCACGGAGTCAAGTCCTTGCTCTTTCGCCCACGAGTAGGCATCGCTTGCGAAGCCGAAGTCGGCAAAATGCAAGAAGCTTTCCACGTAGGATTTGCGCGCATTTTGATAATCTATGTAGTAGGCGTGCTCCCAAAGATCACAGGCTAAAAGCGGAATTTTGCCTCGTGCAATCGGCGTGTCCGCGTTTTGCGTCGTGATGATTTCTAAATTTGCGCCGCGCTCGTCGCACACGAGCCAGCACCAGCCGCTGCCAAAAAGCCCCAGCGCACGCTTTAAAAACTCGCTTTTAAAATTTTCCATCCCGCCGAAAGCCTGTGCTAAAGCGTCCGCGAACTCGCCGCTAGGCTCGCTGGGCTGCGCGATACAATCGAAGTAAAAATCGTGGTTGTAAATTTCAGAGGCATTGTTAAAAATACGGCTAAAACCTAGGCAAATTTGATAAAGCTTTGAAATTTGCGAAAACTCGCACTCCTCGCCGCGCACCTCCCTGAACGACTGCGTGATGATCGTAAAAAGATCCGCGTTTTGTATCGGCGTATCCGCAATGTCTCGATTTAGGGCGGAGACGTAGTCCTCGCAAAGTCCGCCGTGGTGGAATTTTAAGCTTTGCAAGCTCGCGATTTTATTCGCTCGCGGATCAAAAGGCAGCGCCCTGGATCTAAACACTAATAATCCTCGCTGTCCAAATCGCTATAATCGTTGAAACCGTCGTCGTCTTCGTAGCTGTAATCATCCTCGTCGTAGTTGTAGTTGTAACTCTCGTCACCTCCGATTAGATCATCGTCCTCGTATTCGTCCTCATCGAACTCTTCGTCTTCGAAGTCATCGAAATCAGCCATTTTGCTCTCCTTTGTCGTTGGAATTTACTTTTGATTTTACGCATTCGCTTGCTATTTCCGGGATATTTTCGATATAAACGCTCTGTGATGGGAAGGCAAACGATAGCCCGTTTTGCTCCACGATCTCCATTATTTTAAATAAGACATCCTCTTTAGTTTGGATGAAATTTGCCCATATTACGGTTTTTGTGAAGCAGTAAACTAAAATATTAATGGACGAATCGCCAAAGCTATCTAGCGCCACGAACATAGTACTTTTATAGCCCGCTAAATCGTCGATAGAGACCATATTTTGTCTATAGCGCATACGAAAATCTTTAGAATTTAGCGCCGTATCGGCAGATTGAGCGATGCCCGGGTGAGATTTTAGCATCTCTTTGATGTCGTTTACGCACTTTCGCAGTTGGGCCGTGCTCGCACCGTATTCGACGCCTACGGTAAGCTTTAAATTACGTCCTACCTTCCTGCGGCTCCAGTTTTTGATATTTTGCGCCATTATGTTGGAATTCGGCACAAAAACAAGAGCGTTGTCAAAGGTTCTGATCGTCGTCTTTCTAAAGCCCGTTTCTACGACGTTTCCTTCTATGTCTCCTAATACGACCCAATCTCCTTGCGAGAACGAGTTATCGAATAATAGCATCACGGATGAGAAGAAATTTGCGATGATGTCCTTGGTCGCAAACGCGATCGCAAGTCCGCCGATTCCAAGAGATGCCATAAGCGCCGAGATGTCAAAGCCAAGACGCTTTAGCACCAAAAGCACGGCGATGATGATTACGATGACATATAGAATTTTAACGACTAGATTTATGATATCTTTTCTGACGCCCTTTTTCGTGATGTTTCCAAGCACGACAATACCGTAACCATCGATGATTTCGATAATGAGCCATGCCCAAAGCACCACGTAAACGATCGAGAATAAATTTGCAAATTTTATCGGCACAGGCGCCGGATAATAAAATATACTAAGACAGATATCGACCGAATAAGCGATCAGCAAAATACCCATCGGACGCTTGATGATGCCTACTACTTGCGTTTTTAGAGTTTCGCTATCCAGCGAAAAGCTTTTATTAAAGAATTTAAATACGAAATAGATGATGTTGGCAAGCAGCCTGCGAAGCGAGTAGAAAAATAGTGTAATCAGTGTGATTAGAATGAGCTTGCCGAAATTTACGTGGCTGAGCTTAAATGGAATTTTATCGTTGATATAATCGATCACCGATTTAAAATTTAAGCTGGTAAAAACCACGCTGCTTGCGAGTAGATCGCTATTTCGCGACAGATACGTAAGCACCTCGTCGTAGGTCTGCTTGTCGTTTTTCAAATCGTTGATTTTAGATTCTAGGGCGTCTATCTGCTCTTGACTGCTTAGATTGTTTTTCAAATCATTAAGTTTGCTAAAATCCCTAGTTTGGATATTTAGTAGCGTGCTACTTAGCTCGCTTTCAAGCGCGCTTCTGCTTGCGCCGTTTACAAACATATCCTCAATTTTCATAAGCGAGGTATAAAAGATCTCCGCCATTTCCATTTTTTCCCAATCCGCGCTTGCATTTACGTATTCAGGAGAGCTCTGCTTTTTAGCGTATTTTTTTAGCGTAGTTTGGATATTCTTTTTATTTTGCGCATACGACATTATGCTTTCGATATCCATATCCTGCTGCGTAATCGCGAAAGGCAGGCGATCAAAGAGCTTGGCTTTATTGCGATCGATGGCGTCCAGCTCGTTTTTGCTCGCGTTGGCGTCACCGCCGTTAAGCAGGGAGCTACGCTGCAAATTTAGCTTTTTAATCTCTTTGATTACAGAGATAAGCGTCTCGCCGTTAGGAGCTTTTTTCTGCGAAGTCTCCGTTTTGGCGACCTTTTCTGCGATCATATTTATTACTTCAGTTTTATTGCCATCCTCCGCGCCGAGCGATTTGGATAGAATTTTAGCGACTTCCTTTTTGATCTCGGTTTTGTTGTTTTCTAAAGTAAGATTTGCCTCGGGCGCGGAAGAATTCGTCTCTACAAAGCTTCCCTCGCCGGTCGTGTTGAGGTCTGCAAACGCTAAAGCGGCGCTAAAAAGACTAATCGTTAAAAAGCTGATTATAGATTTTTTCATAATCCATTCCCTTATTTAATAGCGTAAAATGCGCGCCTTCGTCGTCGTAGTTGAATAGCTCGCCCGTTTCGATGACGTAGTGCCAGCCGTAAATTTTAATCTCGCCGTTTTTGTAGGCGTCTTTGATGCCAGGAAAGCTAAGTAAATTTTGCATGGAATTTATAATATTTAATCTCTCGGTGATCCACTCACGCTTGTCGGTGCCGAGATCTTTGAGCTTTTCGACCTCGTCTTTTACAGGCTGCATTAAATTTAGCCAGCGCCTTACGTTTGGAATTTTTTCAAGCTTTTTTGCGTCATAAAACAGCGCCGCGCAGCCGCCGCAGTTGCTGTGCCCGCAAACGATGATATTTTTGATATTTAGGGAATACAGCGCGTATTCAATTGCTGAGGTAGTCGCTAAAAATTCCTCGCTAATGCGGTATGGAGGAACGACGTTTGCAATATTTCGCACGACGAAAAGCTCTCCTGGAAGCGTCGAGGTAATTAGGCTCGGCACCACTCGCGAGTCGGAGCAGCCGATAAAAAGCGTGTGGGGCTTTTGATGATTTGCCAGACTTCCGAAAAGCTCGGCATGCTCGGCAAAATTTTCTTCCATAAATTTAATAGCTCCATTTATTAACTGGCTGGGCATACTTTCTCCTTAAAAAAGTCGGGAATTATATATTACTTTCATAAATAGATAGAATTCTGCGAATTTTTAATTATATATTTACCAAATTTTCGCTAAACGCCCCGCTCATAAATTAAAAGAAGGAGAAAAAATATGAGTCTATATGACAGACGAAATTACGCGGATGGCTACGAGCTATCGGACGCATCACTGGAACAAGGACGGATCTCTCAGACTATCAAACAAACCTACGCGCTTCTAACCGCTTCGATGATAGCTGCGGCGGCAGGGGCTTTTGTGGCGATGAGCTTCGGCGTGAGCTTCGCTCTTCATCCGATTTTATATCTGGTAGTTTTAATGGGGCTGATCTTCGGTATGCAAGCAGCTGTAAATCGCGGCGCTAATACGATTGCGCTGGTTTTGCTTTTTGCATTTACCTTTATTACCGGTCTTACTCTAGGTAAATTGATCGCTATTTATATCGCAGCGGGCGCTGGAGATGTAGTGACGCATGCGTTCGTGGCTACGGCGATTACTTTCGGTGCTCTTACCGTTTATGCGATGAATACAAAGACAAATTTCGATTCTTGGGGCAAACCGCTATTGGTATCGCTTGTGGCTATTATCGTGCTAAGCCTTTTGAACTACTTCTTTTTCAAAAGCACCGTGCTTGATATAGCGATTTCAGCTTTTTCAGCTTTAATCTTTTCGATGTATATCATCTACGATACTAAAAATATCATCAATGGCACCTATACTTCACCGATAATGGCTGCCGTAGATATGTATCTAAACATCTACAATCTCTTCCTTTCGCTGCTAAGAATTTTCGGCGCAAGCAGAGACTAAATTTTACGCACCGCTTCGTGCGGTGCACTCTTAACTTAAAATTTATAAATCTTTTATTATAATCGCAAATTCAATTTTTTCAAAAGGTTTTTATAGTGACTACGTTATTTTTGGTTTTACAGGTCGTCTTCGCCGTGATAATTACGATCTCCGTTCTGCTGCAAAAGAGCTCTTCTATCGGGCTTGGCGCATATAGCGGAAGCAACGAAAGCTTATTCGGAGCGAAGGGTCCGGCGGGATTTTTGGCTAAATTTACCGCCGCGATGGGAATTCTATTCGTGATAAATACACTGG
>CAUONQ010000051.1:0-7465 GCA_963456995.1 uncultured Campylobacter sp.
TTTTAAAATTTAATCAATATAAAGGACAAATTTAAGTGCCATTGTTATATAATTTATCTTATTTTTTAAAAAGGAGTTTGAGATGACTTTTATGGAGTCTGTTCGCACTTGTCTCAAAGAGAATTATTGCAATTTTGAGGGGCGTGCACCACGTTCAGAGTACTGGTGGTTTGCATTATTTGCGGCACTTTTAGGAATCGTAACGTTAGTATTGGACGGCTTTTTAGGCACCTATGCCGTTACGAGCTCCGGTAGAATGATCGGTTTCATTAACTCAATCTTTTTATTGGCAATACTTTTACCTTCTATCGCCGTAGCGGTAAGGCGTCTGCATGATACCGATAGAAGCGGCTGGTTTTATCTGTTAATTCTTGTCCCGATAATAGGTCCGGTAGTATTGATCGTGTTTTTTATCCAGCAAGGCACTAACGGAGGCAACCGCTTTGGAGACGATCCGTTGCGACCCGCAAGCAGAGGCTCGATTTTTTAAACGCAGCTTTGTAGCACACATAAGCTTTGTAAATAAGCTAAATTTAGGGCTAATCCCATTTTGGTTTTAGCCCTTTTTACTAGGCAGTTTTGCTCAAAATAGCCTTTTATGTTTAAGTTTAGATCCCCTGCGCAGATTCAAACTACAAAATTTTAATTCTATTTCCTTTTAATTTCACGATCTTTTTGTCATTTACGAGCTTCGTAATAGCCTGAGAGACGTTTTGGCGAGGCGCACCGAGCAGGCTTGCAAGCGTCATTATATTAAAGGGAAGCTCCACGATCTTATCGGCGTTTGCGATGCGATTTAAGAAATTTAAAATCCGCGTCTGGATTTTCGCAAAGACGATCTCTTTTATTAAAATCCGTTGCGAGTAGATGTTTTTGATAAGCGCGTTTATGATCGAGCTTGCAAACTCGTCTCCGAGCAACCCGAAAAGCTCCGAGATATTGATCTGCAGCGTCTCGCAGTCGCTTAAAATTTCAAGGCTCGTGTTTTTATCCAAGCAGACGTAGGCGCCGCTTTTTACGAAGCTAAAGATAAATTCCTTGCCGTTTTCGTAGCAGTTTAGCTTCGCCCTACCGCGCAGCAAAATGATAAATTTAAATTTCTGCGCGTAGATCACGTCGCCGCGAGCGTAGCTTTCGCGCCTAAATTTAGCAATCCGCTCCCTGCTTAAAAAGTCGAATTTCTCGCTGTAATCGTTATTTAATCTATCTATCATATCAGCTCTTTGCATAAAATTTCACGTAAATTTTACATAAAAAGGATAAATTCGTCACAATCGCGACAAATTTAAATTTATCTTTGATTTATAATTCGCGTTAAAGACAACCTAGAAAGGATACTTTATGAGGAAAATTTTTATCTCATTTATCTGTGCGTGTTCGCTTTTCGGCGGCGAGGTAATCTCCAAAACCGCTACGATCTCGCAAGACGGCAAAGCAATCGGCGAGGCTGAAATTTTAACACCGATCGAGGTGATATCCAGCGAAGGTGGCGTTACCAAGATTAAAATTAAAGGCGTCGTGAGCGAAAATTATCAGCTTCAGATCCAAAAAAATATGAAAGAGGCTGAAATTTATGCGATTTTTACGAACGAAGCCGAAGCAAATTTTAAAAAGGGCAAAAAGCTCGAGGACGATTACGGCGAGATCTGGTACGAAGCCGAGGGGATTTACGAGATCAGTTCGGATGCCGTAGCCAAGGACGCTAAGGCTCTTTATGCGGAGGCAAAGACGAACTACGAGCAGATCTGCTCGGCGTGTCACCGCCTGCATGAGCCAAAGAGTTTCACGGCAAATCAGTGGCCTGCAAATTTACAAGAGATGATCAATGCAAACTACGTAGCGCTCGAGGGCGACGAGCTAAATTTGATCATAAAATACCTACAACACAACGCAAAAAAACCTGAATGATAAAGGAGATCAGATGAAAAGGCGAGACTTTTTAAAGGCAGGGATTTTAGGCGCGAGCGCGGCAAGCGCTAGCAGGATCGAGGGGGTTACGCAGACGATTTTTGATAACAAAAAGGTATTCGGCGCGAATAGATTCGGCCCTTTTTGGTTAAATTTAAACTCGTCGCAGATCGTTTCGGTAAGCGATTTTGAAGGCGATAAATTTCCAAATACGATGAATTACAGCCTGCCCGATAATATCCAAAACGAAAACCGTGTGCTCTATCCGATGGTGCGCAAAAGCTATCTAAAGGCAAAAGGCGCGGCAAAGAGCGAACTGCGCGGCAAAGAGGAGTTCGTGCGCGTTAGCTGGGACACAGCCCTTGATCTAGCGGCGAAGGCCTTAAAAGAAAATTTCGACAAATACGGCGCCGAGGCGATCTACGGCGAGTGCTACTGGTGGGGCGGCAGCGGCAAGATCGGTTGGGGACGCACCGTAGCGCACCGAATGCTTAAAATTTTAGGCGGTTACGTAGAGGAAAGCGGCGATTACTCCACCGGCGCGGGGCTCGTCATCATGCCTCACGTGCTGGGCTCAAGCGCCGTTTATGATGCGCCTACTACGTGGAAAGCGATCGTCAAAAACGCTAAAAACGTCGTATTTTGGGCGACTGATCCTGCGGTAACTAATCAAATTTCATCCATTCCGCCTACGCACGACGGCTACATCGGCATGCAAGAGCTTAAAAAATCGGGCATCAAAACATACAGCGTAAATGTCATGAGAAACGATACCGCGCGCTACTTCGGCAGCGAAGATATCATCGTGCGCCCAAATACCGACACCGCGCTCATCATCGGCATGTGCCATTATCTATTTACGAACAACCTCTACGACGAGGAATTTATCAAAAAATACACCGTCGGATTTAATAAATTTAAAGCGTATTTTCTAGGCGAGAGCGATAAAATCGTAAAGGACGCAGCTTGGGCGAGCAAAATTTGCGGGCTTAGCGAGGAGGCTATTGCGAAATTTGCTACGGCTCTTGCAAAGGAGCCGAGCACGATTTTAATCGGTCGCGGTTTGCAGCGCGCCGATCACGGCGAGCAGCCTTTCTGGGCGCTAGTGGCGCTTAATGCGATGCTAGGGTATATCGGCAAAGAGGGTCTCGGCTTTGAATTTAGCTTAGGCTACGACTCTGCTGGCGCTACGAATAAAGTGGCTCCAATTTTAAAGGGGCTTAGCACGCGCATAGATGAAAAATACGAAAACACGGGCTCTGCGCCTTGGAAAAGTGCGAAAAACATTACCATCCCGTCCTCTCGCAGCATCGAGGCGCTGGAGCATCCGGGCAAGCAGATCGACTACGACGGCACCAAGATCAAGCTGCCGCATATGAGAGTCGCTTATATGGCGTGCGGATCGATGTTTACGCGCCATCAAGACGTGAATAATATCGTCAAGCAGTGGCGTAAATTTGACACCGTCATCACCGCCGAGCCTTACTGGACGAGTACGGCGAAGCTTAGCGACATCGTGCTTCCCGTCGCGATCGAGGTCGAGCGCAACGACATCAACCAAACGGGCGCTACTGGCGAATATATAGTCGCTTACAGACCTGCAATCGAGCCAATGGGCGAGAGCAAGAGCGACTTTTGGATCTGCGAGCAGATCTGCAAGCGCTGGGGATATGGCGAGGTCTTTAGCGAGGGCAAGGATGAGCTAGGCTGGATGAAGGAATTCTACGCCGATGCTGTAGAGCAAGCCAAAGGTCTAAATATAACGATGCCTAGTTTCGAGGAATTTTACGACAAAGGCTTCGTGCGCTTTGAAAAGGACGACGAGAGCAGCGCGCTATATACGCGCCTTGCGGCATTCCGCGAAAATCCCGCCAAAAACCGCCTCGGCACGCCGTCTGGCAAGATCGAGCTTTACTCGCCCGTAATCGCCAAGATGGGCTATGCTGACTGCCCGCCGATGCCTACTTGGATCGAGCCTAAGGAGTGGCTGGGGGATGCGAAAAAGACGGCGAAATATCCGATCCACATCGTAAGCCCGCACTCTCGCTACCGCCTGCACAGCCAGCTAAACAACTCGATCATCAGAAATTTCGCCGAGGTTAGCGGCAGAGAGCCGGTGCTTATCAATCCAAAAGACGCCAAAGAGCGCGGGCTTGCGAACGGCGACATCGTGCGCGTTTTCAACGATCGCGGCGAAATTTTAGCGGGCGTGCTCGTCACCGACATCGTGCCCGAGCGCGTCGCAGCGATCTGCGAGGGCGCGTGGTACGATCCCGAGGTTTGGGGCGAAAAGAGCCTCTGCCAGCACGGCTGCGTAAACGTGCTTACGTTTGATAAAGGCACGTCAAGTCTCGCGCAAAGCAACTCGGCTCACACCGTGCTAGCGCAAATCGAGAAATTTAAGGGGGAGATTAAACCTATACAAGCGTTTAGTAAACCTAAAATCTTACAAAGTATTTACGCGTCGTCTTTTAAGCGTCTTTGAATGAGCTATAAAATTTCGCCCTGCGACAGGCTAATTGCCTAGTCTTAGGACGAAATTTTCGTCGCAACATTCAAATCTATCTTAAAATACTTCCGCTTCTCTTTTTTGCGTTCAAATTTTGTAATCTGTCAAATTTGAGCGCAAATTTACCTCTTTCGTATGACGATTTTACCGCGCGGAGTGGCTAAGCGAGCAAATTTAAAATTTCAACTCCCGCTATGGCTAAATTTAAAATTTAGCAGCAGGCGATCCTATTAAATTTCGTGCTCGTTCGCTTGCTATCGCAGTGCGTTAATAGCTTTGCGTACGCTGGAGCGCAAATTAAAGCGTAAAATCAAAATGTAAAATTGAAGTAGAATTTTAAGCGCCCTACTTCGTTTTTTACTTGCAGTAGGGCGAATTTGCTTAAAGTAGTGAACTAAAGCGAGGCGAAAATTATCCAAACCTTGGATCTATTATCTTGCTCAGTTAGAGCAGCTGTTGCGAGCGACGAGCTCTGCAAAATCTAGCGCTGCGTCGTAGTCGGGCTCAGAGGCTATGTCGCTTACGAGCTCTTTATAAACCACAACGCCTGCGGTATCTATGACGAAGATTGCTCTGGCGCTGAGACCTGCTAATGCGCCGCTGGCGATGAGGGTGCCGTAGCGGCGGCAAAATTCCTTATCGCGGAAATCGCTTGCAACGCGTAGATTTTTGATCCCCTCGGTTGTACAAAACCTCCCCATCGCAAACGGTAAATCCATCGAAACGACGATTACTTCGGTGTTAGGAAGCGATGCAGCGCGCTCGTTGAACTTGCGTGCCTCCGTCGCGCAGACGGGCGTATCTAGCGACGGCACGGCGACGATGATTTGCACGTGCTTGCCGCTAGCGATCTCGATTTCGCTTAGATCCTGGGCTACTAAGCGCACTTGCGGCGCGCGATCGCCTAGATTTATCTCTTGCCCGCTTAGCTCTACGGGCTTTCCTTGAAATGTTACTGTTGGCATTTTTGTCCTTTGTTTTGAATTTGTAGCAGCGAATATACAAAAATTCCTTAAATTTCAGGTAAAATTGCTTTAAAAATCAAGGAGAGCAGATGGGCAAAGATATTTGGGGCGGCAGCAATCCTGCGTCGCTAGCTAGCATAAGACGTAAAAGCAGCGAAGAGAAAAAGCCCCTGGATGAGAAACCACAGGAGCAATCTGAGAATTTGGATTTAGCGCAAGAAGCTCTTGCGGCGGATGATACTAGTGAGCAAAATTCTGCGGCTCAGAATTCTATAGAGCAAAATTCTACTTTTACAAAACAGAATTTCACACCACAAAATTCTGCGGAGCAAAATTTAGCTTTTGCAGCTCAAGGCTTGGATGAAGAAAATTCTATTTTGCGAGATTCTGCCGCGACAAGCTCTAGCGAGCAAGATTCTAACGCTAAAAGTTTGAATTCTACCGAGAATGCCGCAAACTCGCAGAATTTTGTAGAGCAGAATTCCACTTGGCAAAATTCAGCTTCCTCAAATTCCGATAGAATTAGCTCTACGCAAAGCTCAGCTAAGGCTTACGATCTAAATAAAGCCTATGTATTT
This sequence comes from uncultured Campylobacter sp., assembly GCA_963456995.1. GTDB lineage: Bacteria > Campylobacterota > Campylobacteria > Campylobacterales > Campylobacteraceae > Campylobacter_B. The sequence continues at coordinate 5,961 of CAUONQ010000051.1, forward strand.
TATATGTTTCTTGGGCCTTTCGGCGCGCATAGATTTTATCTTGGGCGTATAATCTCCGCGATTTTTCAGCTTTTAGGCGGGCTGCCATTTCTCATCTGGCTTTTTTTAGTAGTGGTTACTGTCATGTGGACGAGTATAGATGGTAACGATTTGCTGGCGCTTATAAACTCGTCTCGTCCGGATTTGGGCGTGCAAGCATCAGACCTAAAGGATATAGAGCAGGGCTTTTTTCATTTTATGGTTATTTTCTCGGTGCCTAATGTTTTGTTTTTAATTTGGCTTGTTAGCGACTTTTTTAGGTTGCCTGAAATGGTGCGAAAGCTAAATGCCTCCGTAGGCGCGGGAGCAATCCTGTATGTTTATACGGATGACGCTAAAGAGCAGAGCGAGAATCTATCTACTGCCAAAACTACCCTTTATATAGCGTTTGGGCTTGAGGCGTTAAATGCGGTAGGCAGATATATCAAGAATGTAGATAAAGTGGGTGCGTTGGAGGGCGTCGGACTTATATCGATGATATGCCTAGCTGTGGGGCTATATTTTTTAGCGCGCGCTATACGCAGCACCGATCTGCTATCAAACGCCGTGATAGTTGGAGTTTCTTCAGCTATAAGTGCAGTAAGTACTATATTTGTAGGATTTGAATTGTTTAAACCATCAGTTTTTATGATAAGCATTTATTGTGTATGCACAGCGGTATATCTGATCTATCAGCTACTAGTTAGTAAAGAGCTTTACGATTGCAGCGGAGAGAAAAACTATCTAAGAGCGTTTTATGTTATTGCAGCTACGGAGATAGTAACTCTAGTCTTGATAGCGCTTGACTCGCAGCTTTTCGCTTTAGTATTTGCCATAGGATGGTTAGCTTCGGTAGTTTTAAATGTTTCGGCGGTTCATGGCACTAGGGAGGTTACCGCTTCAAAAGGCGGCTACAGCCTAGCGCATCTGGCGTATCACGTAAAGCAGATGAACGGGCGGGAGTTTTAGGTATTTAAATTTAAGGGGCGATTAGTATAATTCTACATTATTTTAAAAAAGGAGTTTAAAATGACTTTTATGGAGTCTGTGCAAACTTGCGTAAAGCAAAAATACGCCGCATTTAGCGGGCGAGCATCGAGGTCGGAGTACTGGTGGTTTTTTCTATTTACCGTGCTTGGCGGGATTGTTTTGAGCTTGATAGATGGCGTTTTAGGCACTACGATAGGGTATAATCAAATAATAGCCGGCAAAATCGTCCATCAAGAAATCGGCATTATAGATGCGCTTTTTCAACTAGCTATGCTCGTGCCAGCCATCGCCGTATCGGTCAGGCGATTACATGATACCGATAGAAGCGGCTGGCTTTTTCTGCTTATTCTAACGCCGATCGTGGGTGCTTTTTTCGGCGATATCGGACTTTTAGTATCATTTGTGGGTTGGATAGTGCTGCTTGTGTTTTTCGTGCAGCGCGGCGATAGCGGGTCCAATCGCTTCGGATACGATCCGCTATGATAAAGCTCTAAAGA
>CAUONQ010000052.1:0-7336 GCA_963456995.1 uncultured Campylobacter sp.
CAGCATCTTTGGATCATTAAGTCCGCAATCACGCTTAGCTATGCGTTTTTATTTATCTACGCGTTTGGATTTTTGATTAAAAATATTAACGCCCTGCTTGATGTTAAGGAAAACAAAGGCTCGGAATTTCTTAGTGGGAATTCTTCGGGCGCACAGAGTGTGTGAGGGCAAAATGAGCTTAAATTTAAAATTCTATAAATTTCACACTTTTCGCGCTTGGGCGGAATTTTGCCACGGCAAGATAAAAGGTGGCGAGCTATGATAGGCATAGTGATGTTTGCGGCAGCGCTTTTTATGCTGCTAATGGGATTTCCCGTTGCGTTTACATTTGGTGCCGTGGCTGTGATTTTCGGCTTTATCTACGGACTTAGTGAGGCATGGGATTACGCGCAGGGCTTTGAAATTTTAACCGAAGCTTTTGAGGATATGAGCAGGCAGTTTTTCTCGCTGATGCCTAATAGAATTTACTCGATTATGGAAAATCAGCTGCTAATTTCGGTGCCGCTTTTTATTTTGATGGGTATGATTTTGCAAAAGACTCGTCTTGCGGAGCGCTTATTAGAGTCGATGGCATTTTTATTCGGCGGCGTACGAGGCGGCGTGGCGATCAGCACCGTTTTGGTAGGCGCGTTACTTGCGGCTACGACGGGCATCGTGGGTGCGACTGTTATCGCTATGGGCGTCATCAGCCTACCCGTGATGATGAAATACGGCTACGATAAGCCACTGGCTACTGGCACTATCGCTGCTGCGGGCACGCTTGGGCAGATTATCCCGCCCTCTATCGTGCTGATTATTTTAGGAGATATACTTTCGGTCTCTGTGGGTGATCTTTTTTCTGCAGCAGTTATTCCGGGGCTCGTGCTAGTGGGTTTTTACGTGATTTATATTGCGATTATTTCATATATTTGCAAAGATTATGCGCCGCCTGTTCCGCCGCTAGAGGGGCTTAGCAAATCAAAGCAAATTTTTATCGCGCTTAAAAACGTCGTGCCGGTGCTCGTGCTGATTTTGCTCGTCTTGGGATCTATTTTTGCGGGCATCGCTACGCCTACGGAGAGCTCGTCGGTAGGCTGCTTGGGTGCGATAGCGCTAGCTGTTTTATACCGCACGTTTTCGTTTAGACTGATCTATGACGCACTAAAAAATACCGCTAAAATTTCAGGTATGGTTTTTATGATTTTGATGGGCGCCACGGCATTTTCGATGATTTTTTCTTACACGGGCGGAGATGAGGTCGTAAAAAATTTTATGGAGAATCTGCCCGGTCAAGCGTGGGGATTTATCGCGCTTACGATGGTAGTTATCATAGTGCTTGGATTTTTTCTAGATTATGTCGAAATTTCATATATCATTTTACCGATACTTTTGCCGATAGTAGAGTCTTTGCATATCAATCCCGTGTGGTTTGCGATCTTAATCGCTGTAAATTTACAAACATCGTTTATGACGCCGCCATTTGGATTTTCGATATTTTTCTTAAAGGGCGTGACGCCGCCGCAAATCCATACCACGGATATTTACAAGGGCGTGCTACCTTTTATTTTATTGCAAATTCTAGTGCTATTAACGCTCGCAATCTTTCCGGGAGTTTTTGGTTTAAAAGCTTTTTTAGGCTAGAAATATTAAAATTCACGCTAAATTTAATCTAGGAGCTAAAAATGGCTAAAAAGCTTATCGACGTTATGGATACGACCTTCCGCGACGGATTTCAGTCAGTTTTCGGCGCGCGCGTGGCGATGGAGGATTTCCTGCCCGCCGTTAGCGCGGCCAAAGACGCGGGCATCACGCACTTCGAGTTCGGCGGCGGCGCGCGGTTTCAGAGCCTGTATTTTTACCTAAATGAAGACGCCTTTGAGATGATGGATAAATTTAGAAGCATCGTGGGACCTGAGGCGAATCTGCAGACCCTTAGCCGCGGCGTAAATACCGTCACGCTCGATACCGGCAGCCGCGAGATCATCGATCTGCACGCCAAGCTTTTTGCCAAGCACGGCACGACGACGATTAGAAATTTCGACGCGCTAAACGATGTGGAAAATTTAAAATTTAGCGGCGAGTGCATCCATCGTCACGGTCTTAAACACGAAGTCGTGGTTACGATGATGGATCTGCCGCCGGGATGCAGCGGCGCGCACGATGCGGCGTTTTACGAGAGCATTCTGCGTCAAATTTTAGACGCGCAGATTCCGTTTGACAGCGTCTGCTTCAAAGACGCAAGCGGCACCAGCAGCCCGCAGAAGGTCTATGAAACGATCAAGCGCGCGCGTAAAATTTTAGGCGACGGCGTGCATATCCGCCTGCACACTCACGAGACGGCGGGCGTTAGCGTCGCATGCTATCAGGCTGCACTCGTTGCGGGCGTAGACGGCATCGACCTTGCCGCGCATCCGGTTAGCGGCGGCACGAGCCAGCCGGATATCCTCACGCTGCTGCACGCGACGAAGGGGCAAAATTTCGATCTGGGTCTGGATGCAGAGAAAATTTTAAAATACGAAGAGGTTTTGGGCGAGTGCTTGAAGGATTACTTTATGCCGCCAGAGGCTACGCAGGTAAGTCCGCTCATTCCGTTTAGCCCGATGCCCGGAGGCGCGCTTACTGCAAACACCCAGATGATGCGCGATAATAAAATTTTAGACAAATTCCCAGCCGTCATCAAGGCCATGCGCGAGGTCGTCGAAAAGGGCGGTTTCGGCACGAGCGTGACGCCGGTTAGCCAGTTTTATTTTCAGCAAGCGTTTAACAACGTAATGTTCGGCCCGTGGAAAAAGATCGCCGAGGGCTACGGCAAGATGGTGTTAGGCTATTTCGGCAAAACGCCCGTTAAGCCGGATGAAGGCGTGATTAAGATGGCGGCGGAGCAGCTGGGACTACAGCCTACGACCAAACACGCCGTAGATATTGCCGATGCAGACGAGAGCAAGAGCGTCGCGTATGCGCAGAAGATTCTACGCGAACAGGGCATTGAGCCTAGTGAGGAGAACGTATTTATCGCGCTTGCGTGCAAAGAAAAGGGCATCGCGTTTTTAAAAGGCGAGGGCAAGGTGATGAGCCGCAAAAAAGAGGACGTAGCACCCGCCGTAAGCCATCAAAACGGTATTTCTAAAAACGGCAAATTTGACGTTAAGATTAACGGTAAAATTTACAACGTAGAATTTGCCGGACAAAACGTGCTCGTAAACGGCGATCGATACGACGTCAGCTTCGATACCTCAGCGCCCGCAAAGCCGCAACCGCAAGGCTCCGCCGGCGAGCAGCCCACTGCTGACGCGCGAGGTGGTACGGACGATAACGATATAAAAGCGACGCTTCCTAGTAACGTATTTAAAATTTTAATAAAGGAAGGCGACGCTGTTAAGGCGGGGCAGACGATCATCGTTCTTGAAGCGATGAAGATGGAGATAAATATCGAAAGCCCGCGTGACGGCATAATCGATAAAATTTTGATCGCTCAAGGCGATACCGTCGATGCCGATCAGGTGCTCGCGATTTTAAGATAAGCTCTAAAATTTAGGCGGGCGCTTCCGTCTAAATTTCATGGCGACAATCCTCGGTGCTTAAGCGAGCTCACCTAAATTTTAAGCTATAATAGCGCAATCTTTTATCAAAATTTAATTTAAAAAGGACGCAAAATGACAACTCCGAACGATCTGGATAAACTAGGTCTTAAAAATATCAAAAAAATCAATCACAACCTAAGCTACGACGAGCTTTTCGAGCTTGAAAAGGCGATGAATGAAGGGCGCGTGTCAAGCAACGGCACTTTTATGGTGGATACTGGCATATTTACGGGTCGCAGCCCAAAGGATAAGTACTTCGTAAAACAAGATCCGAGCCAAAAGTACATCGCTTGGGGCAAGGTAAATCAGCCCATCTCAAAAGAGCTTTTCGATAAGCTTTTAGCCAAAGCCAAAGCCCAGCTAAGCGGCAAAGAAATTTTTGTCCAAGACGCATTTTGCGGCGCGAGCAAATCCAGCCGCAAAAACGTGCGTTTCGTAACTGAAGTCGCGTGGCAGGCGCATTTTGTTAAAAATATGTTCATCCGTCCAAGCGAGAGCGAGCTCGCGGAATTTCATCCCGATTTCGTCGTTTACAACGCGTGCAAATGCAAAAACGAAGATTACGCGAGCGACGGGCTGCATTCCGACGTTTTCGTTATCTTTAACGTCGAGGAAAACGTCGCAGTTATCGGCGGCACCTGGTACGGCGGCGAGATGAAAAAGGGAATTTTTTCGATGATGAACTACTGGCTGCCGCTTGCGGGCAAGATGTCGATGCACTGCTCGGCAAACGTGGGCAAGGATGGCGACACGGCGCTGTTTTTCGGCCTAAGCGGCACGGGCAAAACGACGCTTTCGACAGATCCTAATCGCAAGCTAATAGGCGACGACGAACACGGTTGGGATGATGAGGGGATATTTAACTTCGAGGGCGGCTGCTACGCGAAGTGCATAAATTTAGACCCGAGCAGCGAACCTGAAATTTACGCCGCGATCAAACGCGACTCGCTACTTGAAAACGTGGTCGCCAACGAGACGGGCGTCGTGGACTACAAAGACGGCAGCAAGACCGAAAACACCCGCGTCAGCTACCCGATCTATCATATCGAGGGCTACGAGCCAAGCTCCGCGGGCGGCCATCCGAAAAACATAATCTTCCTAACCGCCGACGCATTCGGCGTTTTGCCGCCGGTCGCAAAGCTAAGCAAAGAGCAGGCGATGTATTATTTCCTAAGCGGCTACACGGCAAAAGTCGCGGGCACCGAGCGCGGTATCACCGAGCCCGTGGCGACCTTTAGCGCGTGCTTCGGCGAGCCGTTTATGCCGCTGCATCCGACCGTTTACGCTAAGCTTCTGGGCGAAAAGATCGACAAACATAATGTTAGCGTCTATCTCGTAAACACAGGCTGGAGCGGCGGCGCATACGGCGTGGGCAAGCGAATGAGCATCAAAGCCACGCGCGCGTGCATAAACGCGATCCTTGACGGCAGTATCAAAAAGTGCGAATTTGAAAATTTTGGTATTTTTAACCTCGCGATCCCAAAAGAGCTCGCGGGCGTCGAGACGAAGCTGCTAAATCCGATCAATACGTGGACGCACCCGGCGGAATATAAGATCACGCGCGATAAGCTAGCAAAGATGTTTGAAGAGAATTTTAAACGCTATGAGGACGTAAAAGAGGGGGTCGAGTTTGCTAAAGCAGGCCCTACGGCTTAGGCTCCTGGGTCTTGGGGCGATTTGTGCGCTTTTTGCCGCATGCGAAAACACTCCTTCAAATTTAAAACAGCCGCTCGTTGCGATGAGCGGCTTTTCCTTTTACGACGATCCGCTAAGCTACATCAACAATGTGCGCGCAAAATCGGGGCTAAACTACTTTGCGCAGAATGAAATTTTAAATATCTCCGCGCTTAATCACGCAAAATATGTCGTCGCAAACGAGGCGATGTCGCACGACGAGACCCCAGACAAGCCGAATTTTACGGGCGAGAATCCGTCAAAGCGCGCTTTTTACGCAGGCTATAATGCCGTCGTGAGGGAAAATTTATCCTATAACTCAAGCGATCTAAAAAGCGCGATCGACGGGCTTTTAAGCGCGATCTACCATAGATTTGCATTTTTGGATTTTGCTTCGGATGAGATCGGCATCGGCTATTTTGAGCACGGCAAAAAAAGTAGCTACGTTTTTGAGATGGGGAATTCGCGCCTCAACGCCTTTTGCTCGCAAAATTTAAACGACGAAGGAAGTGGCAAATTTCTACTTGGGATGTGTAAAAATGAAACGCTACGAATGAGGGAGGATAAGTTCAAAGACGCCACCGCGCTAAACTCGCGCCCTTACGTATATTATCCGAACGACGAGCCCGCGCTTGCATTTTTCAGCAATGAAATTCCAGATCCCATGCCGGGGTGCAAAATCACCGCAAACCCCGTAAGCGTGGAATTTAATGCCGAGGGGCCGCCCGTAGCGATGAAGAGTTTTAAAATTTACGAAGGCGGTAGGGAGCTTCAAAACGTTAAAATTTTAGACAAAAACTCCGATCCTAACGCCATTTTAAGCGATAGGCAGTTTGTGCTTTTCAGCAGAGAGGTTTTTAAATTTGACGCCAAATACGGCGCGGAGTTTAATTACGAGCAGGGTGGGAAGCAAAAGACGCTGCGGTGGGAGTTTATCACGCAAGCGCCAAAATTTAGATACTTCGTCGTACAAGGCGGAGAAAATTTGAGCGTGAAAAACGGCTTGTTTTACGATATATTCGTAGCCCCCAAAGACTGCAACGATTTGATGAAAAGCTACAAAACCAGCTACTCCTTTATGGATAAGCCCGAAATTTCAAGCCCCGCGGCAAATATGCTGCGCGTAAAGCTAAACGGTGCAAAGGGCGCGAAGCTTGAAATTTCGACAGACAACGGCGCGATAATAAATCTGTATCTAAGCGACAGCTCCAAAAGCTACGGCGGCATGGGTAAAATTTACGCCGCAATCGCGGCGGTTTTGACGGCGATCATTTTGTTTTATCTTTTGGCAAGGCGCAGAGGGCAATAGGCACGAGGCCTATTTCGCGACCTCTGTTTTTGCCTGCGCGCACAGGGGCGCATAATGCCTATCTAGCGTGAAATTTAATGCAGAGTCCTGCTTTTAAATTTCATCCCCGTTTATCTCATCCGCAAGTTTTAAAATTTTAGCCTGTACCGCATCTGGCGCATAGATATCCATCCACTCTATCCCGTTTGATGCGCTAAAAAGTACGGCGATCTGTCCCTCGCTCATCGCGCGCTTGGTAAGCTTGGTCGCTGCGGGGCTGTTTCCCATATTTGGCGTTTCGTCTATGCTTATCTCGGCGCAGCGGCGCAAAATAGGCGCCAAATCAAACTCTCCCTCGAGCAAAATAATAACCGAGCCGCGTCTAAAGCTGCAGGCGTTCCAAAATATCTCGGCGCCGTTTACGCATTCGCAAGAGGTATCGAGGCGAAATTTGCCCCGCTCGCGCACGAGAAAACTAAACTCGCTTAAGTTTAGCGGGTGCTCCACGCTGCCGAATGCCCCCACGATGCTATCTTTGCGGCCGTTATAGACATAGGCGGCGAGCGCATTTTGCAGTAGCGGCGCGATAATCTGATCGTGCGCGCTCGTGTGATCGTCATCTCTAGCGCGGCCTGCGATCTTTACGAAAAACGGTTTGAAATACTCCATAAACGCTCCTTGAGCCTATAAAATTTGCTCGCTTTCGTTTTTAAATTTAGCGCTCGCGGCGGTTAAATTTAGCCTGCCGTCGCCGTTTAAATTTTACTCTTGTATCTGCTATCGCAGCTTCTTGCGCTTATATATCGTTTTACGC
>CAUONQ010000053.1:0-7096 GCA_963456995.1 uncultured Campylobacter sp.
GGCGTACTAAGCTCGGCCGGCGAGCTCAATATCGTCTTATGCATCGTAATCGCCTGCATATCGAACTTCATAGGGGATTCGGGGCTGTTTTTAGTAAGCCGCTACAATAAAAAAGAGATCATGCCATATCTGCGCAAACAGCGCCGCAACCTTGCTCTGGCGCAGATCTTGTTTCGTAAATACGGCGACCGCATCATTTTGATTAAAAAATTTATCTACGGCCTCAAAACCCTCGTGCCGATCGCGATCGGTATTACAAAATATTCGTTTTTAAAATTTAGCGTCATCAATGCCGTAAGCTCGCTCATTTGGGCGCTTGTGGTGGGGTTACTGAGCTACTACGCGGGCGATTTCGTGCGCGAGCTCTATGTGCACATTAAGGACGCGCCGTGGATTGCTCCGCTGGCTTTAGGCGCGATAGTAGTGGCGATCGTGCTCTATTTTCGCTTCGCGACCCGCAAAAAAGGCTAGCGGTGGCAAAAAAGCTGATCCCGCTCGCAATTTTTGCAGCACTTCTTTTGGTGCTAAATTTGATCTCCAATTCGCGCAGCCCCGCGGCTAAAGATGAACGGGTTTTTACCTCCAAAACCCTGGATACCGCTTCTCGTAAAAGCGGTGCTCAAAATTCAAAAAGCGGCACCGATCGTAAAATTTCAAGCTTGCAAAATCCTGCAAGTGGCGCCGGTGCAAAAGATGAGAGCGGCGAAAAGGGCGCATATAGTACGAATATAGACGGCGCAAGAAGCGCAGATGGCGGGGCAGGGCGCGGAGCAGACCTAGGAGATTTAAAATCTCATCCGCAAGTAAACGAGCCTGCCGCGACAAATCCTAAAGACGAGGCGGACGTTCACAGGCGGCGCAGCTCAGATTATGAAGCTTCAAATTCGCAAAATCCCGCCGCAAATTCTAAAAATCAGCTCGCGGACGAGCCCTGCATAAGCAGGGAGTGCGTGAGCGCTCATATCCGCCGTACGGGCACTTTGCCGCAAAATTTTATCACGAAAAAGCAGGCCGGTGAGCTTGGCTGGCAGGGCGGCGATCTGTGGCGATATGCGCGCGGCAAGAGCATCGGCGGCGATCGCTTCGGCAATTTCGAGCGCAGGCTGCCTGATAAAAAGGGGCGGATCTGGCGCGAATGCGACATCGAGTATCGCGGCGGCCCGCGCGGCACGAAGCGGCTGATATTTTCAAGCGACGGACTGATCTTCTACACCGCCGATCATTACGAAAGCTTCGAGCGCGTGCAATGAGTTTAAATTTTAAAACGCGCAGCGCCGCAAAGATCATCATCGACGGCGCAAAGATTAGGCGCAAAGATCAAATTTTTGCGCTGTTTGCCGCGGCGCTGGATTTTAAGCCCGAATACGTCGCAAATTTAGACGCGCTCTACGACGCGCTTGGCGAGCGAGGCGGACGGATCTTAGTCGTCATTAAAAGGGGCGAAATTTTAAAACTAAGGCTGGGCAAATTTTATGATATTTTGCTCGAAGTTTTGCGCAGCAGCGAGGCGAAAATTTTAATCTTATGAGCTCGCGCGGCAGCCATTCCGCTTTAAAGCTAAATTTTGCCGAGGCAAAGATAGGTTTGTTTTGCTGCAGTTTCGATCGCGCCGTTAAAATTTCCTAAATTTAGATCTAAATTTTAGAGCTTATTAAAAGAGGCGATTTTAGAAATTTCGCTCACAAAGCTCACGCGGTCAAATTTAAACTCAAGCCCATACTGCCAATCTCTGCGGCGCTGGTTTTTAAACTCGTAAAGCTTAACCGTCTCCGTTTCAAATTTAATCCTGAGCGCGAGATACCAGCAGCTCCAGATCCCGCACGGACAGCCCAGTAGGACGACATCCCGCTCATCTTGCGCCAGATCAGCCTCAAGCGCCGCACGTAAAAATAGCTCCTCAAAATCGATCAAACTTAAGTAGGCGTAGCCTCCCGCGATGCTAGCTTGCCCGTCCTTTGCCGCAAAGCTTTGCTCGCGCTGCCTAATCAGCTCAAGCAGGGGCTCATCGTTTATCGTAACGACGACTTCGGTAAAGCTCTCGCCGTTCATCTCGTAATCGTTTGGATAAAATTTAATACTATCCATGCGTCAATCTCGATAAATGATCTGTTTTGCGCCGTATTTGCACCGGCCTGCTAAAATTTCCGCGCAGTTTAGCAAAATCCTAGTAAAATTCGGTTGAAATCCAAAATCGTCGCCAAAGCGCAAAGCAAATGAAGATTTTGTAAAATTTGGGATGCTGGGCTTGCGGAGCTTGTTTTTGGTGAGCGCAAGCTCAAATTTGCAAAAAAGCTAAATTTGCATAGATGAAAGAAGCGAAAACAAAAGATTAAATTTCATCGCAGATCAAAGAGACCAAAACGAGAGTTAAATTTTACGGATAAAGAAGTCGAAATTAGAAACGAGGGGTTAAATTTAATTCGCTTTTGCGGGTGCTTAAATTTAACCCCGCCGCGGCTACATCATTTCGCCGCTTTTGTGCTCGTGCTCAGTGTAGGTTACCGGAATATCCTTCTTGCCTTTGCCCGGCGTATACACTCCCTCTCCGCGTTTGAAAAGAAGCTCGATGCCTTCGGCGTTCGTAAGCATTATACCGCTTGCGGAAGCAGCGCGTTTGAGATTATGCTTTTTACCTTTTTCGTCGGTTAGCACGCCCGTTGCGAACATATCGTTCGAGCTAAGGCTGATGCGCTTATCCCCGGTATCTCCGAGTAGAAATACGATCGTGTGCGTTACGGGCTCTTGCGTTTGCTGCGGAGCCGTATCGGCCTTAGGTTGGTTGCATCCGCTTAAAAGCGCGATTGCCGCTAATGACGAGAATACAATTCGTCTCATTTTTTCTCCTTTAAAAAAAGTTCGCGAATTATATAGCCAAAAAGTAAATCCTAGATTTCGCGACTTTTTATTTAATCAAAGATTAACCCAAATTTAGTAAAATTCCAGCTGAAAACATCCCAAATAAGGAGAACCTTATGGCAGTAAAAATCGCAATCAACGGCTTTGGAAGGATCGGTAGGTGCGCGGCTAGAATTGCGCTAAGCAGGGACGATGTGGAGCTTGTGGCGATCAACGATACCGCTAAACGCGAGCTTACGAGATACCTGCTTCAATACGACACCGTTCACGGCGAGTTTCGTAAAAAAGTAGAAATTCTAAGCGACGAATGCATAGCCGTAGACGGCAAAAAGATCCGCGTCTATTCCACCAGAGAGCCTGCGGAGCTTGATTTTGCAGGCGATGGTGCAGAAGCTGTGCTTGAATGTACTGGTGCGTTTTTAACGAGCGAAAAATGTAAGCCATTCATAGACAACGGTATCGGCGTAGTCGTAATGAGCGCGCCTGCCAAGGATGATACGCCTACTTTCGTAATCGGCGTTAATGAGGGCGCTTATGCAGGACAACGCGTCATCTCAAACGCTAGCTGCACCACTAACGGCCTGGCTCCGATTGCAAAAATTTTGGACGATGAGCTTGGTATCGAAAAGGGTCTGATGACGACGATTCATGCCTATACACACGGACAGAGCTTGGTCGATGTAAAAGCCAAGGACTTCCGCCGTTCACGCGCTGCAGCTCTTAATATTGCTCCGACTACTACGGGCGCGGCAAAAGCGATTAGCAAGGTACTTCCGCAGCTAAGCGGTAAGATGCACGGACAATCGGTGCGCGTGCCGGTGGCTAACGTATCGATGGTTGATTTAACGGTGCTAACGCGCAAGCAGACGAGCGCCGAGGAGTTAAACGAAATTTTCCGTCGCTATGCTGCTAAAGAGATGAAAGGAATTTTGCTCGTAGATGACGATAGCCGCGTCAGCAGCGATTTTTGTACTTCAGAATACTCCAGCATCGTAGCTAGCGACTGCACGCAGGTAATTGACGGCAATCTAATAAAAGTGATGAGCTGGTATGACAACGAGTGGGGATATAGTGAGCGCCTTATCGATTTAGCCCTATATGCGGCAAAAAGAAGGAAATAAGATGGGCGAAATTCTTTCGATTAAAGATTTAAAATTTAAAGACGGCGCGCGCGTTTTTATCAGGTGTGATTTTAATGTGCCGATGGATGAGTTTTGCAATATTACGGACGATCGCCGCATCCGTTCGTCTATTCCTACGATTAAATATTGCTTAGACGAGGGCTGCGCGGTAATTTTAGCCAGCCACTTAGGACGCCCGAAAAACGGATACGAAGAAAGACTTAGCCTAAAGCCTGTAGTAAAGAGGCTATCTAGGCTTTTGGAGCGCGAGATAAAATTTGTCTCCGATGTCGCGGGCGAGGAAGCCGTAGCTGCGGTAAATTCGCTTAAAAAGGGCGAAGTGCTTTTGCTAGATAATCTGCGCTTTGAAAAGGGCGAGAGCAAAAATGACGAAGCTTTAGCTAAGAGGCTTGCGAGCTACGCGGAATTTTATATCAACGACGCTTTTGGTGTATGCCACCGCGCGCATGCTTCGGTAGAGGCGATTACGAAATTCTACGATGAAGAGCACAAGGCAGCGGGATTTTTGCTGCTAAAAGAGATAAAATTTGCTAAAGACCTTATTAAAGATCCTGCGCGTCCTTTCGTAGCCGTAACAGGCGGCAGCAAAGTAAGCGGCAAGCTTCAGGCGCTTAAAAATTTACTTCCTAAAGTCGATAAGCTCATAATAGGAGGCGGTATGGCGTTTACGTTTTTAAAAGCCGTCGGATATGACATCGGCAAATCTTTGCTCGAAGAGGATCTAATCGAGGAAGCAAAAAATATTCTACGCAATGCTCGCGAGCTTGGGGTTAAAATTTATATCCCCGTCGATGCCGTCGCAGCTCCGCAATGTTCGCAAGATGCCGTTACAAAAAAGGTTACCGTGCAAGAAATTCCAAGCGATTGGATGGGGCTAGATATCGGACCTGCAACCGTAGCGCTTTTTAAAGAAGCCCTAGACGATGCGCAAACGATCTGGTGGAACGGACCGATGGGGGTTTTTGAGATCGATAAATTCGCTCGCGGTAGCCTGCATATATCGCACGCGATCGCAGATAGCGACGCCACGACCGTAGTGGGCGGCGGCGATACTGCAGATGTCGTCGAACGCGCGGGCAACGCTGATGATATGACTTTTATTTCTACCGGAGGCGGTGCGAGCTTAGAACTCATCGAGGGCAAGGAACTGCCGGGCGTGCGAGTGCTTACTACTAAAACGGAGCTGCGATGATACTGGCGGCGAATCTTAAATGCAACCATACCCGCGCTAGCTTTGAGCGGTATGCTAAAGCTTTAGATGAAGGCTTAGCGGGCGGAATTTCGCGCGAGGATGAAATTTTAGTTTTTCCTCCTGCTAGCGCATTTTGTGCGGGGGCGAAAAATTTCACCCAAGGCGCGCAAAATTTCTATCCCGCCGCACACGGCAGCTTTACGGGTGAGATCGGCGGCGATATGCTGGCGGAATTTGACATCAAAACCGTTCTTATCGGACACAGCGAGCGGCGCACTATTTTGGGCGAGAGCGCGGAGCTGATAAAAGAAAAATTTAGTTTTGCCGCAGCACGTGGCTGGCGCATCGTTTTTTGCGTCGGCGAGGATGAGGCGGCATTCGCGCAAGATCGCAGCCAGGAGTTTGTAGCGGCACAGCTTGAGGGCATCGATCTGAAATATCCGAGCTTAGTACTAGCCTACGAGCCCGTCTGGGCGATCGGCACGGGCAGAAGCGCGCAGTGTGAGCAGATCGAAAGAATGCTGAAGTTTTTACGCACCGAAAGCTCCGCGCCGCTACTTTACGGAGGCAGCGTAAATGCGGAAAATATCGCAAAAATTTGCGCGATAAGAGGTTGCGACGGGGTGCTAGTGGGCACAGCGAGCTGGGATGCCTCGAAATTTTTGGAGCTTATACGCGTCGTCTCGTGAACATCTTTTAATGAGTTTGAATTTTAAGTCCGCGACAGGCTATGCGCCTAATCTTGACTTAAAATTTCTACACAACATTAAAATCCATCTCACGATACTGCCGCTATCAAATTTGGGTTCAAATTTGAATTGCAATTTTTAAGTCAAATTGCGAAGGATTTTGAGATGATTTTTGGGGCTTTGCAGTTAAAATTTTGCGTAGGCTAGACATATAGTCTGCCGAGCAAAATTTTAACAAAATCGCCAAAAAGCGCTCAAAAGCCAAGCAAAATTAGAAAGGAGAAATAAATGATTTTAGAAGGAAAAAAGGGCCTCATCGTCGGCGTCGCTAACGCCAAATCCATCGCTTACGGCATCGCCGAAGCTTGCCACGAGCAGGGTGCGCAGATGGCGTTTACCTACCTAAACGACGCGCTGAAAAAACGCGTAGAACCGATCGCGGAGGAGTTCGGGAGCAAATTCGTCTATGAGCTTGACGTAAACAATCCTGCCCACTTGGACGGTCTTGCGGATCGCATCAAATCAGACCTTGGCGAGATAGATTTCGTCGTGCACGCGGTAGCCTACGCGCCAAAAGAAGCGCTTGAGGGCGAGTTCGTAAACACTACAAAAGAAGCCTTTGACATAGCGATGGGCACGAGCGTGTACTCGCTACTAAGCCTCACGCGCGCGGTGCTACCGGTGCTAAAAGAGGGCGGCTCGGTGCTAACTCTTACATATCTTGGCGGACCTAAATTCGTGCCTCACTACAACGTTATGGGCGTTGCAAAAGCAGCGCTTGAAAGCTCCGTGCGCTACCTAGCACACGACCTTGGCGCGCGTGGCATCCGCGTAAACGCTATCAGCGCGGGCCCTATCAAAACGCTTGCCGCAAGCGGAATCGGCGACTTTAGGATGATTTTGCGCTACAACGAGATCAACGCGCCGCTCAAGCGCAACGTCACGACGCAAGACGTCGGCAAAAGCGCGATGTATCTGCTCAGCGATCTTGCTAGCGGCGTGACCGGCGAGGTGCATTACGTCGACTGCGGCTACAACATCATGGGCATGGGCGATGTGGCTACCGACGCCGAGGGTAAGACGATCCTCGCGTGGGACGCGGGCAAGGCCGAATAAGCGGCGTGCAAAAAGGCTAAATTTGGCACACTCGGTCTATTGCTAGGCTAGGCATAAAGCCGTAGCTAAGGGCGGCGTAGAGGACATCGCCGCCCTTAGCT
>CAUONQ010000054.1:0-7076 GCA_963456995.1 uncultured Campylobacter sp.
GCGCTCATCTTGCGCCTCCAAAATTTCTAGTGTCGTTTCTAAAATTTCGCGCGGCGGCAGCGATTTTTTGCACGTATTTCGCTACTGCGATAAAATTTACGCCAAATTTAAATCCGCGCGCCGTATTCATCTGCCGCCTTTTAAATTTGCAAAAAATTCCTCGCCAAAGCTCAAGAAAAACTGCTTTGCCGCGCGGCCGCTTCGGCTTGCGCGAAGCATCGCAAACTCCCTCGCCTTTGCGTGCAGCGCGTCCAAATTTGCAGCAAAGCTCAAGCGAAATTCCGCCGCGCTCATACCTTGCGCAGCCGCAAAATAGGCATCTACGATCCCTAAATACTCCCGCATGCTCCCGCCGTAAAAGCTTAGCTGCAACCCGAAGCGCTCGCTCAGGCTGATTCGCTCATTCGCCGCATCGCTTAGGTGCAGCTCGCCGCGACTGATCTGCGCGGCGTCGTTGTCGCTTGCGCATTCGCCTACGATGTGGCGGCGGTTGGACGTCGCATACATCAGCACATTGCGCGGCGCGCGCTCTAAGGATCCTTCAAGCAGCGGCTTTAGGTGCTTATAGCCGCTCTCGCCGAGTTCAAAGCTCAAATCGTCGCAAAAGATGATAAATTTAAAGCTCGTTTCGCGGATCGCATCGATTATATCCACGAGATAACCCAGATCGTCCCTGCCGATCTCGATGATCTTAAGGCCTTGCGGGATAAATTTAGAAAAAACCGCTTTTGCAAGGCTTGATTTGCCGCAGCCGCTCTCGCCCCATAGCAGCGCGTGATTGGCGCTCACGCCGCGCAGGAAAGCGTCCGTGTTTTTTATAAGAGCCGATTTTTGGCTCTCTAGCCCCACAAGCGCGTCAATACCCGTGAAATCGATGTCGCGGACGATCTTTAGCGCCTTTTTATTCGCGCGAAAGACGGCGACCTGCACCGTGCCCCAATCAATCGCTCTAAAATCGCTGAAATAAATTTGCTCGCTGGCGGCGCTTTGCGCGCTTTTTAGGACGGTTTGCGGCGCTAAATTCAAACCGCTCGCCGTATCTAAATTTAAATCTTCGCTTCTGCTTTTGCTCGCGCTTTTTTTGATATTTTCATCGCAAGTTCGCATTTTTTAGCTCCCTTCGCAGATAGATCAAAATTTCGTTTATCACGTCGTCATCGTCGCGCGTCTGTGCCTTTAATCGCACCTTATCGCCGTTTGCAAGGGTGATCAAGATATTTTCATCCATGCTCGAAATCACGCGCAAGCCAAGCTTTGTGGCCAAAACCTTAATCATCATCACGTCGATGAATTGCTTGGTGTAGACGTCCGCGCGCCCGAAGCGATCCTCGATCTCGCCGAAAATTTCAAGCACTTCGCTCGCCTCGGCGCACTTGCTAAGCCGCCTGTAAAGATCTAGGCGCAGGCGATCCTCTCTGATAAATTCCGAATTTAAAAAGGCGTTTACGGAAATTTTAAGCTCCACGCTCGCAGCGGCGCTCTTTCTGCTTAGCAGCTTGCCGATCTCCTCTTCGAGCATCTTTAGATAAAGCGAGTAGCCGATCGCTTCGATATGCCCGCTCTGAGCCTCTCCGAGCAGGTTTCCGCCGCCGCGAATCTCCAGATCGTGATACGCTAGCACCGAGCCGCTACCCAAAAACGAGTTGCTCTCAAGCGCTACTAGCCGTTTTAGCGCGTCCTGCGTAAGAGCGGTTTTATCCTCGATCAAAAAGTAGCAAAAGCCCTGTTTGTTGCCGCGCCCGACGCGGCCGCGCAGCTGGTGTAGATCGGCGATACCGAATTTATCGGCGTTTTCGACGATGATCGTATTTACGCGCGGCATATGAATGCCGCTTTCTACGATGCTGGTACAACGCAGCAGATCGTATCCGCCCGCTACAAATTTTAAAATTTCATCCTCCGTAGTTTTAGCATCGATCTTGGAGTGCAAAATTAAAATTTTAAGGCTCGGCAAAATTTCAAGCAGCTTCTTTTTGGCGCTTTGCATCGTTGCGATGTGGTTGTGGACGTAAAAAATCTGCCCGCCGCGTCGCAGCTCGCGCGAGATCGCCTCTTTTATGATCTTTTCGTCCCACTGCTTGACAAAAGTGCGCACGTCGAGGCGGTCCTGCGGCGGGCTAAGCAGCGTGGAGTAGCTTTTAATCGAGCTTAGCGCCATATTTAGGCTGCGCGGTATCGGAGTGGCGGACATACTAAGTAGGTGCGAGGCGGCGCTTTTCTCTTTGAGCCGCTCCTTTTGCTTAACGCCGAATTTATGCTCCTCATCGATGATTATGAGCCCTAAATTTGCGGGATTTAAATTTAAAAGCGAGTGCGTGCCGACCACGACGATCGCCTCGCCACTTTGCAAGCGCTTTAAAATTTCACTCTTTTGCCTCGCGCTACTGAAGCGATCGAGCTTGAAAACAGGAATTTCAAACTCCCTAAAGCGCTCGCTAAGCGTGGCGTAATGCTGAGAGCTAAGCAGCGTCGTAGGCACGAAAAACAGCACCGAATGCCCACTTCGGATGCAGGTAAAGATCGCATTCATCGCAACCTCGGTCTTTCCAAAGCCCACGTCGCCGCTAAGTAGGCGGTCCATCACCTTGCCGCTTTGCAGATCCACCAAAATCGCGCTCACAGCCTTTTGCTGATCGCTCGTGTAGCTAAAACCGCTCGCGCTTAAAAATTTCGCATAATCCGCGCTTTCGTTTTTGATGACGAGCCCTCGCACCAGCTCGCGCTTGGCCGCCAGCGCAATGATCTTTGAAGCGATCGCAAAGAGCTTTTCGCGCACTCGCTCTTTGATTTTGCAAAAGCTCGCCCTGCCCAGATGATCCAAGCTCACCGCGCCGCCGCTTGCGACGTAGCGATCGATCTTGTTTAGATACTCGACCGGCAGCAGCAGTTTGTCGCCGCCCTCGTAGAGTAGGGATACGAACTCCTTACTGCGCCCCATCACCTCGATGAGCTCAAGTCCGTTAAATTTAGCGATGCCGTGATCTTCGTGAACGACAAAATCGCCCACATTTAGCTCATCCAGAGCTAGGCTCGATCTTCGCACGCGCTTTTTAGGCGCCGCTTTGTTTAGCGAAAGGATGATCCGCTCGGCGCTTATTAAATTTACGACGAAATCCTCGCGTAAAATTTCGATATTGCTAAATCCGCTAAGATCAAACGGCGCGAGCAGCGCGTCGTTTCGTGCGATCAGCGTGATAGCATCGCTGCGGTGAAATTCAAAAAATTCCTGCGACGGCGTCACGGCGAGGTCTTTAAATTTACGCGCCGCCGGCAGCACCTCGATCGCGTCTAAAAAATCCAAATTGCGCTCGGAAAAAATTTCATCCTTTTTAATCTCGTGCAGCAAGACGCAATCAAACGCGCTCACGTAATCGACGAAGTCCTCGATAAACCAAAACCCGAGCGAGCCCAGATCACGCGCTAGCGCGTCGCTATCCGCGCGCGATATCTTTTCGCTCACGCTCTCAAACTCGTCCTCGCTTAAATTTGCCAAAAACGGCGCTATCTCGGCTTGCGCAAGCTCATCTTTTTCGCTTTTTTGCGTCGCGACGTCAAAGCGCCTGATACTCTCGACCGTCTCGCCGTCGAGCAGAATTCTAACCGCGCTTTCGCTCCCTACCGAAAAAATATCGATGATCTCGCCACGGAAGCTTACCTCGCCCATGCTTTCGACGATGTCGCGCACATCGTATCCCAGGCGTAAAATTTCCTCTTTCAGCTCGCTTAAGTTTAACGCACCCCCCAATTTTATATTCAACGGGCGCAGATGGCTTGCGGCGGGAAGTTTGTTTAAGATCGTGCGGACGGGCGAGATTAAAATTTTTTTGCCGCTTGCTTTGTAAAACGCGCTAAGAGCGGTGCTGATGCCTGCAAGCTCGCCCATATAGCTGCGAAGATCCTCGCCAAAGCTAGCTCTAAAATCGGGCAGGTAAAAAGCCGCGTAGCCCATAAATTTAAGCACCTGCTCGCACGCCGCGGCTTCCTTTTCATCCTCGCAGATCAAAAGCTCTTTTTGGTTTTGCAAAAAATATTCGTAAACCTCGGCTTGCATTATTTAAACCTTTCGATCTGGTGCTGCACGACATTTGCGATCTCCTGCCACGATACGTTAGGCTCCAAGGTCGAAATATTTTTGAAATTCTGCGCGTTCCAGCTCATAAAATTTGCAGGATCAACGCTTTGAGCCAAAAACCTAACTTCGTAATGCAGGTGCGGGCCGGTGCTGTAGCCGGTGTTACCGCTATAACCGATGAGATCGCCTTTTTTAACCCAAGAACCGGGCGTTACGACCGCGGAGCTAAGGTGGCCGTAGCGGGTTTCAAAGCCATAATTGTGCGATAGAATCACTAAAATTCCATATCCGCTACCGCTGCCGCCTGCAAACTGCACGAAGCCCTCTGCCGTCGCAAACACCGGAGTGCCCTCGCTTGCTCGCAAGTCGATGCCGTGGTGCATCCTCATAACGCCGCTGATTGGATGAGTGCGCATCCCAAAAGGGCTAGTGACGCCACGATACTGCATCGGAAGTCCATTAGGCACAGCGCTAAGAATCGCGCTCGCCGTTTTTTCGCTAGCTGCGATATGCGCGCCGGAGCCCTTTTTACGCTCCTTTTTCATCTCATTCATCGCAAGCATTACCTGAATATCACTATCCAGCCCGCCTCCATCGTCTTCGCGTCCGTCCAGCTTGGCAAGCACCTCCTCGTTTTTGCCCTCAAGTGCGATATTTTGCTCTTTAAGCGCGAGATTCTCGGCGTATAGGGTTTTGTTTAGCTCCTTTAAATTTGAGCGATCGCTCGCGAGTTTAAAGATCGCAAAAAACAAAACGAGCAGAAAAATTACGAAAAACGCGGATAAAATTTTAAGCTGAAATCTAAAATTTTCGCCGAAATACAGCGTCTTGGTGCCAAAGTGATCGCTTAGGGTAAGTTTAGTTTTAGCCACGGCGCGCCTCAAGCCATAAAATGAAATTTTCTACCAAATGAAACGAGCCGAAAACCAAATACTCCTCGTCCTCTCTAAGCTCGCCACAAAACGGCGAATGTGGAATTTTAAGCGCGTCAAGCGCACGGGTTATCGCCTCTGCTGCCATTTCGCGATCCGCAACCTCATAGCTAAAGATCTCCACGCGCTCCACTACAGGCGCTAAAGTCCGCAGCACCGCGGCTACGTCCTTATCGGCAAAAGCATTGTAAATCAGCACGATCTTTTTGCCCCCGTAGATTTCGGTAATTTCACGGGCGACTTGCTGCGCCGCAAGCTCGTTGTGTCCGACGTCCACGCGTAAATTCGGCGCCAGAGCCTCCATCCTTCCGCGTAAATTTAGAGGCGGCAGCTGTGAAATTTCAAATTTCAGATTTAAGAATTTCATCGCGGCAAGCGCTAGGGCTAAATTTGAAATTTGAAATTTAGGCAGATTATTATGCGCGCAAAACTCCGCGATCTGCGCTTGCTCGCTCTTGCTTAAAAGCTCTGCTGCAAACCTCAAATGAGTTCCTTTTTGCTCTGCGATCTGCCGCGCGATACGAAGCGGAACCTCGCTCATCTCGTCGCTTAAAATCGCCTCCTTATCCATCGTAATGAGCTTAGTGTGGGCGATCTGCTCTAGATTTTGTCCTAGCATGCCCAAATGATCGGTGCCGATCGGTGTAAAAAGCGACAGCATGTGCCCGAAGCTCGACGTAGCGTCAAACTCGCCGCCCATCCCGGCCTCGATCACGCAGTAATCGCAATCCCTAAAAAGCACTGCCGCCGCAAGGGTGAGATACTCGAAATACGACAGGCTATCTTTAAACTCCGCGGGCAAGCTCTCTTGCAAAAACTCATGCGCGAAATCAAGCTCCTCATCCGTAGCATCGCGCCCTAGCGAAATGGGAAGCGAGCTTTGAGCGGGTTTAAAATTTGATCCTAACGGAGATTTGAAAATTTGCTCAGACGAGAATTTGAAATTTTGCTCAGACGGCGATTTGAGATCTTGCGAATTCCATAAATTTTGTGTAGAAGCAGAATTTTGCGTATAGATCGAATTTTGCGCGATGGAATTCTGCTCGCTACAAAAATTTTGCGTGGTAGAAATGAAGCTTTGCAGGGCGGAATTCTGCTCGCCATGCGAATTCTGAGTGGTGGAATTTTGCAAATTAGAAATATAAATTTGAGAGGTGGAATTTTCTCTGTTCGCAAAATTTTGCATCTTTGCGAAATTTTGTTTTTTCGTAGAATTTGATGCCGAAGCGGAATTTTGCTCGTTTTTAAAATTTGAAGCGTCGGAATTTAACGCAAAAACGGGACTTTGCGCGATGCGTCCGCCTAGATAGATGCGCTCGTTGAGCTTAAAAACGTGCGGGCTGGTGTAGTGCCCGACTCTAAAGCCCGCAGCGGCGATCGCGTTAGCTAAAAACCGCCCGGTGCTGCCCTTGCCGTTGGTGCCGATAATCTGAATGACGTTTTTGAGCGGAATTTTATCTTTAATGGCAGCATATGCCCGTGGGAAGCGCTCATAGTCAATTTTTTTGTAATAAATCGGGCGATTTTGCAAAAATTCTTTAATGCTGTGCCCGCTCAAGTCTGAATCCCCTAATCGCAAGCGCCGAAATAAACTCGTCAAACGCCTGCGCGGAGGCATTTTCGATCGCCTTGTAGCGGTCCTTATCGCTAATGATCGAGCTCGTATCGTAGTTATTTTTGACTAGGCGGCTAACTTTAAAATCGTAATCGCCCACGCAATCTTTGCTGAAAACATCGCCGTTTTTAAGCTTGGTGCTGAAATTTACGACAAGATTTGCGCGGTAGCTAGTGACATAGCCGAACTGATCGTATGAAAGCTCGCTAAAGCTTAGGCTTTTTATGCTCGCTACTACGATCGTCTGCGCCGAGTTTTTATCCGCAAGGCTCATCCCTAGGCGCTGGACTATACCCTGTCTGATCGCATCTTTCATAGCGACAGTGTTTTTCGGATCGGTCTTGCTCATCATTACGTCCACAAATACGCCTCCGCTCATCGTCTCTTTCGCGATCCTCTAACCGGGCTTGTAGCGCCCCCCGATTACAAAAATCAAACAAAAAACTGTTAAAACTTT
>CAUONQ010000055.1:0-7069 GCA_963456995.1 uncultured Campylobacter sp.
TAAAAGCCAGCCGGGGGGCGGTCGTGCTCGTGACCCACGATAAGAATTTAGCGAAAAAATGCTACAAAGTTTATCGCCTAAATAACCGGAATTGAGCGCAAATATGAGCAATTAATAACCAAAAATAGCTTAGGATAGCCAAGATTCTTTCTAAAAGGTCATAAATGAAAATTCTACTTGACAATCACAATGAGCAGGTTGCAAGTGTCGTAAATATTTGCTGCGAGCGCATCGGTGCGGATCTGGTAGCATATAGTGCGGACGAGAGTGAATATGATTTGACGATAAAAAATTATGAAGATGGCGATGATATTTCAAAATTTGATCTTAATAAGACGCTGTTTCTGACGCCTAAAAATGTCTCGGTGCCAGGAGCGCGATACACCCTTACTAAGCCTTTTTCGCCGCTTGAGCTCATCACGTTTATCAGCGAGTTTTCGGTTCAAAATATGAGCGTACAGGCTAAAGAAAAAATGGCGAAAGAATTTGCCGACGCAAGCTCTGTGATGAAAGAGATCGATGCGATTGACCAGGCAAATTCCGCTTCGGGTAGTAATTTTGAAGAGCTTGTGGATAGCTTTTATGACTCCGGCAAGGATATACCGCTTTCGCAGCTGGCAAGCGACATAGCGCCCGAGATTGCAGATGATGTGCCGCTTTCGCAGCTGGTAGGCGATATGCCGCGCACGGACGAGATCGCAGATGATATTCCGCTCTCACAGCTTGCAAATGAAGCAGCTCTTGCGGATACCATCGCCGATGATACGCCGCTTAACGCCGTCGCAGAAAAGATTGCGGATAATATCGCGGATGATATGCCTCTAAACTTAGCTGCTAGCGATATCCCTGAGGATGTGCCGTTAAATAGTATCAGCACAAGCGAGCCTGCTGAAAATAATCACGCACCTCAAGATGAAATTTCACTCGCAAAGGATGACGCTCCTATAGCTCTAGCAGCGCTAGATGATGAAAATCCTAAGAATTCCAAAACGGATAAATCGCAGACAGAAGATAAAATTCCTGCCGCACGGGCAAGCGAAACTCTACCGCTTGCACAGCAAGATGAGCCGCAAAGAGCTGATAGCTCCAATGAAACTGCTGTTGAAAAAAAGGCAGACGCTGCGCCTAATCTAGAGGAAGCGAAAGACTCTGCGGACGTTACGCTTAAACAGCATGAGTCAGACGGCTCATTTGCCTATAAAACAGAGGAAAGAAAATCTGCCTCGCAAGTAGTGCAAGATGCAGCCGGCGCGCCTGTTAACAGCGGATTTGATATGGATTTTTCCAGGCTTTTCGATAGCGCTGGCATGCCCGTGGAGGAGTTTGGCGGATATGATAATTTTGCCGCGGCTGCGTTTACTTCCGATGAAAAAGAGGATAAAAAATCTGCGCATGATAAAAATAAAGCGGCTACGGATTTTCAAAAAACGCAAATTTCGTCTCAATACGAGGTCCCTTCAGATACGCCGATTGCGCTAGCGGGCGCGGGCGATCTACCTCGCGAAAATCTTTATAACGCTGTTCCGTTTGAAAGTATGGAATTTGCTGGTGGACTTGCACAGAATACGCCTATGTCTGCCCATAATGAAGCATGGAATTCAATTGGCGCAAATTTTGCGGCTTCTACAAATTCTAGTAATACCGGAATTATAAATTCTACTCCTACACCAAATTTTTCGGAGCTAAACTTGCCGCACATATTAGATGCCTCAGATTTACCGAAGCAAAGAGAACAAGCTGATAGCGTTGCTGGCGGGTTTGCGGACGGATTTTTGCGCGCTATGGAGGGCGATTTTGCAAACTCGTTTGCCGCAAACTCTGCGGATAGCGAGCAATTTAAATCCGACAAGCCCGCAAAGAGCGCCGCGCAGCAGATAAAATTTAATGCTTCAAAGGCTTCGGAGCGCGCAGAATTTAAAGCACATAAATTTGGTGCGTCCGAGCAGGTAAATGAGATGAAATTTGGCGCGCAAGCTATGCCGAATGAGCTTGCTGCTTCGGCTGCGGCGGAGTTTACCAGCCTTATGGCAAGCGAGTTAGAGCCTAGCTCTAAAAGTGAGCCGCCGCGTAACGAGCACGGTAAAAAACCGAGCGCCGAGGAGCTGAAAACCAAACTGCGCGATGATCTGGAAGCGGGCATCGCAAGTACGATCGAGAAATTTGCGGGCAGTAAGGACGCTAAAGACGCGCTGAAGGACTTTAAGATCAATATCGACATATCGTTTGGAGATAGATAGTGAAAGGCAAAATTTTGCTCGTCTCCGGCCCCAGCGGCAGCGGTAAAAGCACGCTCATAAAGCGTCTTATCACAGAATTTGGCGAGCAGATATACTTCTCGATCTCCTCTACGACGCGCGAAATGCGTGCGGGCGAAGCGGACGGCGTGAATTATCATTTCATAAGCGAGAGCGAGTTTCGCGCAGGCATCGAGCGCGGAGAGTTTTTAGAGTGGGCGTTGGTCCACGGCAAATACTACGGTACTTCGCTAAAAGCTGCTACGAGCGAGCTTGAGCGGGGTAAGATCGTGATTTTTGACATCGATGTGCAAGGATATGAGATCGTGCGTAGTAAAGTGCCTAAAAGCGAGCTTAGTAGCGTATTTATTACTACGCCGAGCTTGTCGGAGCTTAGAGATAGGTTACGCGCTCGCGGCGATAATGATCCCGCCGATATTGCTTTACGCCTTCAAAACGCGCAAGAGGAGATGGAGCGCCTAGGTGAGTATGATTATTTCATAATAAACGACCGCCTGGAAGCGGCGTATGAAAATTTAAGATCAATCTACAAAACTATCAAACTAGAAACGGCGAGCCGCGACATAGGCAAGCTAATCGAAATTTGGAAAATTTAAAGGAGAAAAAATGGGTTCTATGAGTATTGGTCACTGGCTGATCGTTTTGATCGTTGTTGTGTTGATGTTTGGAGCGAAAAAAATCCCAGAGCTTGCAAAGGGTCTAGGACAGGGCATAAAGACTTTCAAAAAAGAGATGGAAGAGGACGACGAACCGCAAAAGGTCGAGAAAAAGATGGAGCAAGAGATCAAAGACGCCGAAATCAGCGATACTAAAAAGGCGTAAAGGATTTGAAAAATTTAGTCTTAAATGAAATTTTTAAAATTTTATCTCGCAAAGTCGTTTTAGAAAAACCCAAAGATAAAAGTTTGGCTCATTACGCCTCGCCCGAGGCTTTCGCGCTGGCTAAGGAGCTGCGAAAGGCGCCAAAGCTCATCGCCGAGGAGCTTGCGGCTAAATTTAAAGATAGCGAAATTCTAAGCGCCACGGCGGTGAACGGCTATCTAAATTTTCATCTAAAGCCCGTCGTGTTGGGCGCTCTTGCTGAAAACGCTCTTAGACTGGGCGGCGATTTTGCGAAAAACGACGCGAAGCTCGGACGCGGAATTTTACCAGCTTCGGAAAGGATTTGCGCGAGCCAGCCTACTAGCAAAGGTTACGCTGCAAATCTAGCTGCGAGCGGCAACGACACCGCCAAATCGCGGAATTCCGCCGCTAGGCAAAATTTTATTTCGCAGAATTCTAAAGAGGCGTCAAATTCCGTCGTAGCATCAAATTGCGATGAGGCGCGGAATTCCGCCGCTATGCCGCAAAAAATTCTGCTTGAATACATCAGCGCCAATCCGACAGGTCCGCTTCATATCGGGCACGTGCGTGGCGCTGTTTACGGCGATACGTTCGCGCGCATCGGAGGCTATCTGGGGCACTGCGTCGATACCGAGTACTACATCAACGACGCGGGCAATCAGATCGAGCTTTTGGGCACTTCGATCGCGCTTCGTGCGCGCGAGCTTGCGGGAGAGAACGTGAGCTACCCCGAGAAATACTACCGCGGCGAGTATATCGATGAGATCATCCCTCTTGCGCGCGCCCAATTCGGCGATGAAATTTTCAGCGACGAATCGCGAATTTTGCAGCTCGCGGAGTTTGCTAAGGATGAAGTGCTAAAAATCATCCAAAAAGATCTCGCAGACGCGGGCATTCACATCCAAAACTGGGCTAGCGAAAAGAGCCTCTATGGCGAGCTTGAGCCTACGATTAAGAAGCTTGAGCGTAGCGGCAAGATGTATGAGCAGGACGGCAAAATTTGGATCCGCTCATCGCAGCTCGGCGACGAAAAGGATCGCGTCGTCATCCGCGAGGATGCGCGCCCGACCTATCTTGCGGGCGACATCGTCTATCACAATAACAAATTTGAGCGCGGATATGAGCGCTGCATCAACATCTGGGGCGCCGATCATCACGGCTACATCGCGCGATTAAAGGCCGCCGTGCATTTTCTGGGCTATGACGAAAGTAGGCTCGAGATCATTCTAATGCAGATGGTAAATTTGCTTAAAGACGGGCAGACCTACAAGATGAGCAAGCGCGCAGGCAACGCGATTTTGATGAGCGACGTGCTCGCCGCGATCGGCAGGGACGCGATGCGATTTATCTTCATCAGCAAAAAGGGCGAGACGCCGCTTGAGTTCGACGTGGACGAGCTTGCGCGCGAGGACAGCAGCAATCCGATCTTTTACATCAACTACGCCCATGCGCGGGTCAATCAAATTTTTACCAAAGCGGGCAAACGCGAGGCGGACGTCTTGGGCGCGGACTTCGGCACGCTAGATGAAGCGGGGCTGAGCTTGGCTTTCCAGGCGCTTAGCTTGAATGAAATTTTAAACGACGCTTTTAACTCGCGCGGCTTGCAGAAGCTGCCCGATTTCCTAAAGGCGCTCGCGGCGGACTTTCATAAATACTATAACGAAAACCGCGTCGTAGGCAGCGAGAACGAGGATGCGAAACTCAAGCTGTTTGCGCTCGTGGCACTCAGTATCCGCACGGCGTTTGCCCTGATGGGCCTAAGCGCGAAAGAGAAAATGTAGCCGCACAGGCTACATTTCGCGCTGATAGCCCTAAATCTCACGAACGAAATTTTATGATTTAAAATACAAAGCGAAATTTTGCGGCGGGATTTCTGCCGCAAAATTTTATGTTTTGCTTTTTACTTCCCGCTTTGCCGCAAAATTTTGCCGCGGAATTTGGGATGAAATTTTATCGCGAAATTTGACTTAAAATTCTATCGCTATGAAATTTTAAAGCTAGTTCTAAATTTACAGCTCGTAGAATTTCAATTTTAGAATTTTGCGGGCTGTTTCGCGGTATTGCTGTGGCGCTGGGTGCGGTTCTTAAAATTTAAAATTCGGCTGCAAATTTACCGCTTGCGGGTTTTTTAAAATTTTGCGGTGCGGAAGCCCTGGGCAAATTTTAAAGCAGAGTTTTAAGGCGGTAAAATTTCATCCGCGAAATTTACTCGGGCGGGATTTGCCTGCAAGAGTACTCCTTAAGCCACGCGGCGTATCGCCGCAAAAAGGATAGATATGAGAAAGATCATCGACATAACGGCGCTTTTGATCGCCGTTTGCATCTTGGTTGTGGTGCTTTTTTTACCGTCGCCCGTTTTATCGTTTAAGTGCTACCGCGGTGCTGGCGTAAGCTGCGCGCAGCTGGGGCGCGACAAGCTCTCCCGCGGAGATTACAACGGCGCCAGGCTCGCTCTTGCTAAGGCTTGCGAGGCGGGCGAGAATGATAGCTGCTTTGATTTGGGTGCCCTATACGACGGCGAGGGCAATGCGACGCAAGCGGGCGTATTTTATGCCGCAGCGTGCGATAAAAACGTCGCCGTAGCTTGCCATAAGCTAGGCAACCTGTATCAAAGGGGGCGCCTGGGTAGGGACTTCGTTGCCGCCGCGCAGCGCTACATTAAGGCCTGCGATTTGGGCTATGTAAAGAGCTGTCACAATGCGGCCGTGGTCTATTTCACGGGCGGTTTTGGGCTTGCGGCGGACCTGGCAAAGGCGGTGAGCTTTTTCGAGCGAGGTTGCGACGGCGGGCTAGTGGATAGCTGCTATAACGCCGGCGTTGCGTATGATAAGGGTCTCGGCGCACCGCAGGATCGCGACCAGGCGGAGAAGCTTTACATCAAATCCTGCGAGCTGGGCTACGGCGATGCCTGCAATAATTTAGGCTATTTGTATGTGAGCAAGGGGGATCTGCGCGGATTTTCCAAGGGGCTTGGATGCGTCAAAAAGGGCTGCGACGCGGGCAATAAAAAATCCTGCCAGATCTACGAATTTATGAAAGAGCAAATTTTAAAGAAGTAGGCGCTTGGTTGCCCAGCGCACGTTTGTTAGTTTACACTGCTTGCCGTACGCCGTCTGTTTTATATTGCTCGTCGTCTGTCGTATGGCGTCTATTTTGCGCTATTCGCCTTTCATAGCATATTTATGCTACTCGTCGCGCGGTATTGGTTTTTTCGATAGGCTTGCCTGCGATATTGCCGCGACGGGTTTGTGAGCTTTTGTAGCGCGCGGAATTTCGCCGCGATTTTGCGACATGCGAAATTTGGCAAGGCGTAGATAGCCCATGCATGCGGCTTGCTAAATTTAGCGGCGGAGCTTTACTTGAAATTCTATCGCTATGAAATTTTAAAGCTTAGCTCTAAATTTAGGGCTTGCAGAGTTTCAACTTTAAAATTTTGCGGACGGCGCTGCAAGCAAGACAAAATTTAGATTTTAAAATTTTACGGCGCGGAAGCAAAGCGCGAAGCTGTTTGAGGAGACAAATTGGAATATGAGATCACGGGCGAGGTTCGAAATCTCCGCGTCCACGCTGCAAGAGGAAATAGCAAAATTTGGGTATTTTTCGAAATAGACGGCGTGAAGCTGCGCGGCGAGTTTAACGATATCCCCGTGGAGGAGGGCGAGCTTGCGCGCGCGTATTTCATCCGCGGAGGATACGCAGGCAGCTACGTGATTACGAGGGTTCAGGTAGCGCGCAAGCCAAGCCCCTTGCGCCGCAAGCTGGGGATCGCGACCGCCGTGTGCATGCTTGGCTTCGGCGCGGCGCTGTGGATTGTAGGCTTTGGGATTTTAAACGTCGGCGGGAGGGGCTCGCTAATTAATTTTGTCTGTATTGCCGCGGCAGGATTTGCGGTGCTAAAAGAGGGCGCGGGCAATCTTAAAATGTGGCTAAATCAGCGCACGTCCGAGTAGATCGTCGCCGCGACGTAAATT
>CAUONQ010000056.1:0-6995 GCA_963456995.1 uncultured Campylobacter sp.
CTAAAGCGCAGCACGCTCTGGCGGATCTTCGCGGCGTCGGCAGAGTTTGATTTACTATCGCTGGTGTTGATGACGAGCGAAATTTCGCCATTTTTGAGCTTGTCCTCGATATTTGGGCGACCCTCGCTGATTTTATAGACAAACTCGCACTCTACGCCGTTTTCTCTCAGCAGCTTGTGAGTGCCGCTCGTAGCCGCGATACTAAAGCCCGCATCCGTAAACGCGCTTGCAAGCTCTACGGCTCGCGGTTTGTCATGATCAGCTAGCGACAAAAATACCTTGCCGCCGCTTGGAAGCGCGTTGCTCGCGCCGATTTGCGATTTAGCAAAGCTCTTAGCAAAGCTCTCGCCGATACCCATCACCTCGCCGGTGCTTTTCATCTCAGGCCCCAAAATCAAATCCGCGCCCGCAAGCTTGTTGAAAGGAAAGACGCTCTCTTTGACACAGATATGGTTTTTAATACGAGGCTTCAAAATTCCCTTCTCTTCAGTTAGCACGCCGAATTCATCGTAAAATTTCAAAGCCTCGCGCAGACCGCCTTGCCACATTACGCGGGTAGCAACCTTAGCCATCGGAATTCCGCTCGCCTTGCTTACAAACGGCACGGTGCGGCTCGCGCGCGGATTTACCTCGATGATGTAAAGCTCGTTTTCAAAAATAGCGAATTGAATATTCATAAGCCCCACGACGCCAAGATTTAGCGCGATCTCTTTGGTTTGGCGACTTACCAGATCGATCATCTCCGCGCTTAGACTAAGCGGCGGCAAAATACTCGCGCTATCGCCGCTGTGAATGCCCGCCTCTTCGATATGCTCCATTATCGCGCCGATATATACGTCGCGCCCGTCGCAGATCTCATCGACGTCAAGCTCGGTCGCGTCAAGTAAAAATTTATCTATCAGTACGGGCGAGTGGTGGCTCACGCTCACGGCTTCGCTCATATACTGCCTAAGCTCGGCTTCGTTGTGCACGCGCCGCATCGCGCGGCCCCCGAGCACGTAGCTGGGGCGCACTAGCACCGGATAGCCGATAGCAGCGGCCTTTTCGATCGCTTCAGCTTCACTTATAGCGGTATCGTTTTTGGGCTGCTTAACGCCGATACTTG
Organism: uncultured Campylobacter sp.; assembly: GCA_963456995.1. Lineage (GTDB taxonomy): Bacteria > Campylobacterota > Campylobacteria > Campylobacterales > Campylobacteraceae > Campylobacter_B. The sequence continues at coordinate 1,106 of CAUONQ010000056.1, forward strand.
CTATAAACTCGCTAAATTTCTTGCGATCCTCCGCTACGTCTATCGTGCGCGCGCTCGTGCCGATAATCTTGGCTCCCACGGTGCTTAGGCGCTTGGCGAGCTTTAGCGGCGTTTGGCCTCCGAAATGCACGATCACGCCGTCGGGGTTCTCGGCCTCGATGACCGCTCTAACGTGCTCGAAATCGATCGGCTCGAAGTATAAAATATCGCTCGTGTCGTAGTCAGTGCTTACGGTTTCGGGGTTGCAGTTATACATTATCGTGGTGATCCCCATATCGCGCAGAGCGTAGCTGGCGTGCACGCAGCAGTAGTCAAACTCGATGCCCTGTCCGATACGGTTCGGACCGCCGCCGATGATGAGGACTTTTTTATTATCTTTTGAAATTTTACGGCTTGCGATGGCAGGCGTTATGTTGGTGCTAGAGTACAGATACGGAGTAAGCGCCGCAAACTCGCCAGCACAGGTATCTACTTCGTTGTATTCAAGGCCGATGCCCTGCCTGGCGCAGGCAAAATGGATGTCGTTTTGCGTAAGGCCCAGATTGTCCTTTTTGTTGATCAAATTTGCGATCATCTTATCGCTAAAGCCCCAGCTCTTGGCCTGTCTCAAAAGCGCCGCATCGTTGATGATCTCCATATCGATGCGCTCTTCAAATTTTACGATCTGCTCGATCTGGCTCAAAAACCAGCGGTCGATCTTACTAAGCTCGTAAATTTGATCTACGCTCATGCCCGCTCTAAAGCCCTGAGCGATGTATAAAATTCTATCTTGCTGCGCGTTGCGAAGCCCGAAAATGAGATCCTTTTCGCTTAAGCTTAATTCTACAAATCCGAAGTAGCCCTTCTCCAGCGAACACAGCGCCTTTTGAATGCTCTCTTTGAAACTGCGCCCGATTGCCATCACCTCGCCGATACTTTTCATCGCAGTGCCGAGATAAGGGTTTGCGCCTGGGAATTTTTCAAACGCAAAGCGCGGGATCTTAGTCACGATATAGTCGATGGCCGGCTCAAAGCTAGCAGGCGTGCCCGTGATGTCGTTTTTGATTTCATCCAGGCTAAAGCCAACCGCTAGCAGCGTCGCGACCTTGGCGATCGGGTAGCCCGTAGCCTTTGAGGCAAGTGCGGAGCTGCGGCTCACGCGCGGGTTCATCTCGATCACGATCATGCGGCCGGTTTTTGGATTTATAGCAAACTGCACGTTACTGCCGCCCGTATCTACGCCGATCTCGCGTAAAATTTTAAAACTCGCGTCGCGCATCGCCTGATATTCTTTGTCAGTTAGCGTAAGAGCTGGCGCAACCGTGATAGAGTCGCCCGTATGCACGCCCATCGGATCAAAGTTTTCGATCGAGCAGACGATGATACAGTTGTCCTTATGATCGCGGATCACCTCCATTTCGAACTCTTTCCATCCAAGCAGGCTCTCTTCGATCAAAATTTCATTTATCGGGCTCACGTCTAACCCATTTTGCGCGACCTCTTTAAACTCGTCGATATTATACGCTACGCCGCTACCTGCGCCGCCCAGGGTATAGCTAGCGCGGATAATGAGCGGAAAGCCGATCTCATTCGCCGCAGCCATCGCCTCTTCGATATTGTAAGCGTACTTGGATTTGGGCAGATCCATTCCGATATTAATCATCGCCTCTTTAAATTTTACCCTATCCTCGCCCTTTTTGATCGCTTCAGGCTTGGCGCCTAGAAATTTTACCCCCGCTAGTTCTCCGCTTTCATAAGCCTGCATCGCGACGTTTAGCGCGACCTGTCCGCCCATCGTAGGTAGGATCGCATCGACGCCCTCGCGCTTTATGATACGCAAAATGCTCTCTTTGGTGATCGGCTCGATATAGGTAGCGTCGGCAAAATCGGGATCGGTCATAATGGTAGCGGGGTTAGAGTTTATTAGCACTACGCGGTATCCGAGGCTCTTTAGCGTCTTGGCAGCCTGCGTGCCGCTGTAGTCGAACTCGCACGCCTGACCGATTACGATCGGACCGCTGCCGATCAATAAAATCGTCTTAATATCATCTCTTTTGGGCATCAATTTTCCTTTGTAACGACATACAAAAACGCCGGCATCTCGGAGCTCACGTAGGGCTCTACGACGGCGCTTTTGTATAACTTTCCGTTTTGAATCTCTTTAACCTTTCCTACCGGCACGCCGGCAAAAAAAATCCCGTCCTTGCCGCTGGTAAGCACCTCATCGCCTACCTTGGGATCAAGCCATTGTGGGATGTATCTAACTACGAGCTCGTTATTTTCGCCGCCTGCGACGCCAGGAATTTGGGTATCTCCTATGAAAACGGAGAAGTTGCTCTTTTCGTCGCGCTGCAAGATCGCAAGCGGGCGCCCGTCTTTATTTACTAAAATTCCTGCGGTCTTGCCCTCGCTGATGAGGCCGTAAATTTTGTTTGGGTTAAAATTTTCAAAATTTACGAAGAATTTGTTGTAGTCATTTAGATTCGCGTAACTCAGCGCCTTTACGAGCTGGACTTTGGGCTCATAAATGGAGCTGTTTTTGTCGATCAAAATTTTATTCAGCTCGCCCGCGAATGTGCTAAGTAGCATCGCCGATTTTTTTAGCTCGGCATTTTCTTCTCGTAGAGCTTTGATCGTCTCTGCCTGGTTAAAATGCTCGCTTACCGCGCTTTTTACCCGATCGCTCACGCCGTAATAAACCTCTAAAATTCCTCCCGCAAAGCCTACGAACTTGCCGTGGATATACGAGCCGAACGTAAGCGAAACGGCTACCAGCAAAACCGCGACGAGAAGCAGTTTGAGATTAGTCATTTGCCGCTTGTTTTAGCGATTTGATCTCTTCTAGGGCTTTCCCCGTGCCGTTTGCGACGCAAAGTAGCGGCTCGTCCGCGACAAAAACCGGGAGCTTTACGGTGTCGCTTAGATATTTATCTAATCCGCGAATGAGCGCGCCGCCGCCCGTTAGTACGACGCCGTTTTCGACGATGTCGGCGGCGACTTCGGGCTGAATGCTCTCTAGCACAAATTTCAGCGCATCGGCGATCTCTCTGATCGAGTCTTTAATCGCCTCTCTAACGTCCTCGCTCGTAAGATCGACTGAGCTTAAAAGGCCGCTGATCTGGTCTTTTCCTTTGACCGTGTATGTAAGATCCTTTTGCTGTTGCACCGCCGTGCCGATCTTGATCTTAATCTCCTCGGCTGCGCGCTCCGAGATAAGCAGGCTATATTTTTCTTTGACGTAATTAACGATGCTTGCGTCGATCTTATCGCCCGCGACGCGAACGGATTTGGCGCTGATGATACCGCCTAGCGAGATGACGCCGATCTCGGTGGTACCACCGCCGATATCCACGACCAGCGAGCCGCGCGCTTCATTGACCGGCAAACCCGCGCCGATCGCCGCAGCCATCGGCTCTTCGATTAGATAAACTTCTCGCGCGCCCGCTATCATTGCACTTTCGCGCACGGCTTTACGCTCGACCTGAGTTAGTCCGTAAGGAACCGAGATGATGATGCGCGGACTTACGAAAAAGCGGCGCTTGTGGGTCTTTTCGATAAAATACCTAATCATCTTCTCCGTCATATCAAAATCCGCGATAACGCCGTCCTTCATCGGACGCACCGCTTCGATATCGCCGGGAGTGCGTCCGAGCATCTCTTTGGCCTCGGCGCCCACGGCAATGATCCTTTGCTTGCCGTAGCGCTCGTTTTGTACAGCGACGACGCTCGGCTCGTTGATGATGATACCTTTATCTTTTAGCAGCACAAGCGTGTTTGCCGTGCCTAAATCAATGCCCATATCCCTAGAAAATAATCCTAGAATCGAATCAAGTAACATTTATCCCCTTTATGCAGTTAAATTTTGTTTTACAAGTATCGGCTTAGAGACGCCATCTACGACCTCTTTGGAGATGATGACGTCATAGCCCTTAAGCTCGGGCAGATCGAACATAATATCGATCATGATCTCCTCGATTATGCTGCGAAGCCCGCGTGCGCCGGTTTTTCGCTTGATCGCAAGGCTCGCGACCTCCCTTAGCGCGTCGTCGTCAAATTTTAAATTTGCGCCGTCTATCGCGAAAAGCTTTTGATATTGCTTTAAGATCGCGTTTTTCGGCTCGGTTAAAATTCTAACCATAGCCTTTTCGTCGATCTCATTTAGCGTAGCCACTACATGCAAACGCCCGATTAACTCGGGAATTATGCCGTAATGCACCAGATCGTCGGCCTCGACCATGTTTAGCAAATTTAAGCTCTCTTTCTTGCTGCGCTTGGTTTGGTTAAACCCTAGCACGTTCTGCCCGATGCGGCGGTTGATGATCTCGTTTAGCCCGTCGAACGCGCCGCCGCAGACGAATAGGATATTAGTAGTATCGATCTGGATGAAGTCCTGATTTGGATGCTTGCGACCGCCCTTTGGAGGGATATTTACGACGCTTCCTTCGATGATTTTAAGTAGCGCTTGCTGTACCCCTTCGCCGCTTACGTCGCGCGTGATGCTGCGGTTTTCGCTCATTCGCGCGATCTTATCGATCTCATCTACGAATACGATACCGCGCTGCGCCTTCTCTACGTCGCCATCCGCAGCCTGTAAAAGGCGGGTGAGGATATTTTCTACGTCCTCACCGACGTAGCCCGCTTCCGTTAGACTCGTAGCGTCGCTAATAGCAATCGGCACGTCCAAAAATCGCGCCAAGGTCTGCGCCATAAGCGTCTTGCCGCTGCCGGTAGGGCCGATGAGCAAGATATTTGATTTTGAAATTTCGGTATCGTCGCCCTTCGCGTCGGTCTGCCTGAAAATTCTTTTATAGTGGTTGTAAACACCGACGCTAAAAATTTTCTTAGCGCGCTCCTGACCGATTACGTAGCGATTTAGCACTTCCATCAGCGCCTTTGGCTTGATAGCCTCGAAATCGATCTCTTTATTTTGATTTTGTATCGCCTCATTTTGACCCTCGCTGCCGTGGATGGCGGCGTACGCCATATCGATACAATAGCTGCAGATAGCCGCCGTACCGTCGTCGTTAGGATAGATACGACGTCCGTCCGCGCCCGTCTCACCGCAAAAACTGCACTTATTTGCCATTAAATTTTACCCTTATCTAGCGGAATTCCGCGTTTTGTGTTGATTATAAACTCGCACATCTTGCGCACATTTTGATCGCTCGTTTCGTTTAATAAAATTTGAGCCTGCTCCTTTAAGCCCCCGCCTTGGTTGAATAAAAATTTATACGCCCGATTTATCGTCTCGACCGTCTCTTTATCGAAGCGGCGGCGGATGCCCGTTAAATTTAACCCGCGGATATAGGCGCGATTCCCCTCGGCTAGGCAAAACGGCACCACGTCCTGACTAAGCGCGCTAGCCCCTGCGATCATGCAGCTCTCGCCTATTTGGACGAATTGATGCACGGGGGTAAGTCCGCCGATAACGGCATAATCGCCCATTACAACGTGGCCTGCGAGTGTAGCGTTGTTGGCTAAGATTATGTTGCTGCCCAGCACACAATCGTGCGCGATGTGGCAATACGCCATCATAAATAGATTATCGCCGATGCGCGTAAATCCGTCGCCCTTATGCGAGCCCGAGCTGATCGTGCAAAACTCGTGAATCGTAGCGTTTTTGCCGATGATTAGCCCCGTGCGCTCGCCATCTTCAAAGCTCATATCCTGCGGAATTTCACCCACGATAGCGTATGAAAAAATTTTAGAGCCCTCGCCGATTTGCGTATCTCCGATGATGCGCGCGCCCTGCTTGATCGTGCAGCCGTCGCCAATTTTGGCCTGCGCGCTTACGAAAGCATACGGCTCGATCACAACCTCGGCTCCGATCTGCGCGCCGTCCTCGATGATCGCCGTGTGGTGAACTTTAGCCATCATTTATCCATTATCATCGCTTGAAGTTCAGCCTGCG
>CAUONQ010000057.1:0-6974 GCA_963456995.1 uncultured Campylobacter sp.
GAATTGTATCACTTTTTTTCATCCGTATTGCTTAAATGTGGGTTTATTTTGAGTATTTAAAGCAAACTTTAGTTAAAATGTCGCAATTTAAATTACCAAAAAGAGGCAGAAAATGATAAATTTAAAACTTATCGAGACGAATTTCGACGAATTTAATAAAAAACTTATCGCCAAAAAAGTCCCGCCGCAAACCCTGCAAACGCTACTGGATGCCTACAACGAGCTAAAATCCAAAAAGACGGAGTTAGAGAATCTTCAAGCCGTGCAAAACGCAAAGAGTAAGGAGCTCGGTCTCGCCGCGCGCGAAGGCAGGGACGTAGGCGCGCTAAAATCGCAACTTGAGGAAAACAAGCAAAAGATCCAAAGCCTAAGCGAGCTCGTAAATGAGCGCGAGCAGAGCCTAGAGGCGATCGCCGCGTGCGTACCGAATATCATCGACGACGACGTGCCGATCGGCGCGGACGAGAACGAAAACGTCTGCATCAAAAAGGTGCTTGATCCGCGCACATTCGACTTCGCGCCCAAGCAGCACTTCGAGCTCGGCGAGGCGCTGGGATGGCTTGATTTCGAGCGCGGCGTTAAACTCAGCGGCAGCCGCTTCACCGCGATCCGCGGGCTGGGCGCAAAGCTGAATATGGCTCTCATCAACTACATGATAGAATTTAACAACTCGCGCGGCTTCGAGCTCGTAAATATGCCGTTTTTGGTGCGCGATCAGATCCTCTACGGCACGGGTCAGCTGCCTAAATTTAAAGACGACCTCTACCGCGTTGACGACGAGGAACAAAACCTCTATCTCATCCCTACGAGCGAGGTTACGGCGACAAATCTCTTTAACGATGAAATTTTACGCAGCGAGGAACTGCCGATCAAGCTCACCAGCTACAGCCACTGCTTTCGTAAGGAAGCGGGCTCAGCGGGGCGCGATACGCGCGGCATGATCCGCCAGCACCAGTTTGAAAAGGTCGAGCTCGTCGCCATCACGCGCCCGGAAGATAGCGCAAAGATGCTTGAGGAGATGATTTCATGCGCAAGCGATCTACTAGCTAGCCTAGGCCTTCCGCACAGACACATGCTGCTTTGCAGCGGCGATCTTGGCTTTAGCGCCGCAAAGACCGTGGATTTGGAGGTTTGGCTACCGGGGCAGAACCAATACAGAGAGATCAGCTCGATCAGCAACTGTCGCGATTTTCAGGCGCGTAGAGCCAAGATCCGCTTCAAAGACGGCAAGAAAAACAGCCTCGTTCACACGCTAAACGGCTCCTCGCTCGCGGTCGGCCGCACGTTGATCGCGGTAATGGAAAACTACCAGCGCAAGGACGGCAGCATCGAAATTCCGCGCGTTTTAGAAAAATATATGTAGGCGGCCCGTGCAAAAGCCTTACAAAAACCCAAATTCTAACGCCCGATTCGCCCCCGCAGGATTTTGCGCGGCGGAATTTCGCGGGAGCGGCGTTAAATTTTTCGCGCCGCAAAACGCAAGATTTTTTGCAACAAAATTTGGCAGCACGAAATTTTGCGGCGCGGAGCCCAGGGCTCACGATGCCGCGCTTCGCGGTTTTAAATTTTGCAATGAAAGGTTTCTTCATACGCGACAAATTCCACAATCACGGCACTTGCATTTTAAATTTAACGTCGAGAAATTTAATGGTGCAAATTTTGCGACCTGCGGAACAGAATTTTTAGCGGCAAACTTTCGCGACATGGAATTCTGCAAATCAAAATTTAGAGCACGCGGCGCCAAATTTTACAAAGCAGAATTGCGCGAGACCGGTTTTTTAGCTCGCACCGCAAAATTTTATGCGGCTAAATTTCACGGCGCGAAATTTAGCGAGATGAAATTCCAGACGCCAAATTTAGAGCTTAAAATGAAATTTAACGCAGCGAAATTCGGCGGGGTAAAATTCCACGGCGGCACGCTTTTCAAATTTGCCGCCGCAAAAGGGCTGAGGCATAGTCCTAACCTTTGCGCCGCCGCGCCTTTTAAATTTACCGCGCCGCAAAACGCAGGATTTATTGAAACAAAATTTTGCGAAGCGAGATTTTGTGACGTGAAATTTCATAAAGTAGGATCGCGCCGCGCAAAATTTTATGCCGCGGAATTTACGGCGAAGAGCGAGAAATTTTGCGGCGCGAAACGGCGCGGAGCAGGCGCGTGAAAATCGCGCTTTTCGGCGGCAGTTTCGATCCGCCGCACGCAGGACACGACGCCGCGGCAAAGGCGATCTTATCCGCCCTAAAGCCCGATTTGCTGGTCATAATGCCGTCGTTTCTAAACCCGTTTAAAAAGAGCTTTTCGGCGCCTCCGCAGCTGCGGCTTAGATGGTGCCGCGCGCTGTGGGGCGACACCCCGCGCGTGGAGGTGAGCGATTATGAAATTTCGCAAAACGTGCCGGTACCCACGATACAAAGCGTGAAATTTCTGCTCGAAAAACATGGCGGAAACGGCAAAATCACGTCTGAGACGGCAGCCTCGACGAGCGAAACCCCGACAGCCGTAACGGATAGGGCTTTATCTAACGGCGCAAATATTGCGAATAAAATTTCTGCCGGTGCTTATACTCCTGGCAGTGCAGACGAAATTTTACCCGAGAAGACGGATGGGGCTTTGTCGTGCGGCATAGCTAAAATTTCAAGCGACGATGCCTGCACCGCCGATATTACGGACGGGACGAGCATCCCCGCTAACGCAAAAAACGAAGCTCTGCAAGGCGGAATGGCGGATCAAATTTCGATTGGTAGCAAAAGCGAAATGGACGGAATTTCACAAAGTAACGCGGGCAGCGAGGACGGCGCGAGTAAAATCCAAAATGCAGATAAAATTTCAAATGCGAGCGAAATTTTAAACGCAAAAAACCGCGAAATTCCAAGTAGCATAGTAAGCGAGAGTTCGGATGCGGATGAAATTTCGGGCGCGAATAAAATTCCAAGCGGTAGTGCAAACGACGTATGCAACGTAAGCGGTAGCGCAAATGAAACAAACGGCATGGGTAGAGCAAATAACGTAAGCAGCGCAAGTAAAGCAAATGATAACGCAAACGGCGCGAATGATACAAACGGCGCAGGCCAAGCAAACAACGCAAGCGATGCGAGCGACATAAATGATACGAACGACGCGCATAGCGCAGGCAACGCAGTAAATTGCATAGGTAGCACGGGCGGCGCGGATACGATCTCAAAGCTCTACATCGTCGTGGGTGCCGACAACCTATCGGAGCTTCATAAATGGCGCGATTTCGGCGAGCTTCAGAAATTAGCGGAGTTTGTCGTGCTTACGAGGCCCGGCTACGAGATCCCGCGGCAATGGGCGGATCTAAGGCGCATCGAGGTTGCCGTGGATGCGAGCTCAAGCGGTTTTAGGCGAGATTTCAAAGGCGAAATCCCGCCCAAGATCGCAGCAGAGGTCATAAAATTTTATAAAAGGAAAGATATGCAAGATCCAAAGCAAAGGGCGGAAAAGATCGCCAAAATTTTAAACGAAAAGAAGGCCGAAGACGTCCAGATCATCGATATGGAGGGGCGCGAATACATCGCGAAATTCGTAGTTATCGCCACTATGCTGACCGCCCGCCACGCAGCCTCGCTCATCGAGGAGCTAAAAAGCGTGCTTAAGCCGCTCGGCGAGGAGTTTTTGGCTATCGAAAGCGGCGATGAGTGGAGCGTCGTCGATCTCGGCGACATCATAGTCCATCTCATCAGCGAGACTTACCGCGCCAAATACAATATCGAGGACTTCCTCGACAAGCTCAAAAAAGAGCAATTTTAAGGAGGGAGCGTGCCGAGACAAACCTGGAGCAGCAAGCTCACATATATCTTAACCGTCGCGGGCGCCACGATCGGCTTTGGTTGTACGTGGCGGTTTCCGTATTTAGTCGGCGAAAACGGCGGCGGCGCCTACGTGCTCATATTTTGTATCGCGATGATCGTGCTTGGAATCCCGATGATCTTGGTAGAAAACGTCATCGGACGCCGTGCGCTAAGAAACTGCGTCGATGCCTTCACAGCGCCTAAAAAGGACGGCTCGCGCATAAAGCCGGCATGGAAAATCGTAGGCATCATGGGCGTAATCGGCGCGTTTGGAATTTTAGCCTATTATATGGTTCTCGGCGGCTGGGTGCTAACCTATATCGTAAACATCGTAAGTGGCAACTTCGACCTCTCCGCGCGGATCACCGACCCCGCATTTACGCAGAAATTCTACGCAGAGCATATCGAAAATAGCCCGCTCGGCGTCGGAGCTTACACGCTCGTTTTCATAGCGATCAACTGGTATATTTTGAAAAACGGCATCATCGAGGGGATCGAAAAATTCGTAAAATTTCTAATGCCCGCGCTATTTTTGTGCTTCATAGCGGTGATCCTTACAAATTTAACGCTCGAAGGCGCAAAGGAAGGCGTGAAATTTTATCTCGGTGTCGATTTTGCCAAGATCACGCCCAAGCTTTTGATCGACGTTTTGGGACAGGTCTTTTTCGCGCTCTCGCTCGGATTCGGCGTCATGATCACACTGTCGAGCTTCCTCAACAAAGACGAGAAGCTGATGCAAACAGCCACTATTACCGCAGTCGTAAACACGCTCATCGCCGTGCTTGCGGGCTTTATGATCTTCCCGTCGCTCTTTAGCGCGGGGCTTGAGCCGAGTAGCGGCTCGTCGCTGGTTTTTAAAAGCCTGCCGATCGCGTTTTCGCACATGCCGTTCGGCAACGCCGTCGCGGTGGTCTTTCTCTCGATCCTGCTCATCGCCGCACTTACGACGTCGATCACGATCTATCAGGTCATCATAAATTTCGTCGAGGAGCGCTTCTCATTTTCAACGCTAAAGGCGGTAAATTTAACGCTCGGCGGCGTCTTCGTGCTCGGCAACCTGCCCTGCATCCTCTCAAGCAGCGTGCTTGCGGACGTTAAAATTCTAGGGCGCTCGGTTTTCGACGCTTTCGACTTCGTAAGCGCGAACGTATTTTTCGTGCTTACGGCGCTTCTATGCTGCGTCTATGTGGGCTGGGTGCTAAAAAAAGACGCGATCTACGAGCTCACCAACGAAGGCGATCTCGGCGCGAGGCTCGCAGGAGTTTGGTTTTTATACGTCAAATTTATCCTGCCGCTCATCATCGCGGTGATCTTCGGATACGGGATTTTCGGCTAAATTTAAAGCCTCGAGAGTTTTAAATTTTAAATTTGCCCGCGGCGGCGCGGCGGAATTTTAAAATTTTATTCGCCTCAGCGCAGCGCGTTAAATTTTAGAATTTTAAAATCTATCGCAGCGGCGCCGTATCGCGAGAGATAAAATTTAAAATTTAGCCGCAATTTAGGGGTTTGCAATGCTTCTGTTTTTCTTTACGATCTTCCCGATATCGCTGATGCCGGGCATCAACATGACCTACGCGCTAAATCTCGGCATCGCGCGCGGCTATCTTAGGGCGCTGCCTGCGTTGCTCGCGCAGGTGCTGGGCGTCGCAGCCGTGGCGCTTGCGTGCATATTCGGCGTCGCGGGCATTCTGCTTGCGCACCCTGCGGCGCTTAGCGCGATTAAAATTTTAGGCGGCGCGTATATTTTTTATCTGGGCGTCGCGACCTTTTTAGCACGCGGAAATTTTAAGCTGCAAAAACAGAAGCGCAGCGAAAATATCTTCATCCAAGGCCTCGTAGTCGCGGTCTCAAACCCCAAGGCGTGGATATTTTTTACCGCGCTCTTTCCACCATTTTTGGACGCGGGCAATCTTTTCGGCGCGCGCACATTTGCCCTCGTCGCCACGCTGTGCGCCAGCGAAAGCATCTGCCTTAGCATATACGCGCTGGGCGGAGCGGTGCTAAAAAATCTGCTGAAAACCCATCTGAAATACCTCGAAATTTTCTGCTCTGTGCTGATGTGCGCGATCGGGCTGTGGATGATTTTGGGCTAAAATTTTGATTAAATTTAGCGCCCGAGTTTTGATGAAATTTTTAAATTTAAAAGATAGGTTGAAAAGCGGTATCGCTGCAGCTAAATCTCAAGAAAAGCCCTTAAAATTTAGCCGCCAGCTTTGAATTAAAATTTTAAGCGATCGGTCGCGTGCAGCAAGCGCCACGGCGATTATCGTCCAAGGTTAGCTTGCGGTGCGTCTAAGCGATTTGCGGCAGCGATTATCGTCCGCAGCGGATCTGCATCCGCAACTAATCCACAGCGAACCTACGAGCGCTTAAGAGATTTCAGCTTTGTGTACTACGCGAGCCGTATCCGCTCTACTCGGATTATGCGTTTAAACGGATTTTGGCTCTGCGGGTAGCACCGCTTCCGTTTGTGCGTGCACGCACAATTTAAAATTCACGCAAGCGAAGCGCGACGGACTCAGATTTTTGTATCGCCGCGTGCGCTTAAATTTAATCTCTGCCGTGAAGCTCGTCGATGTAAAATTTCACAGAGCCGAGACCCTCTTTTTTAGCCCATTCGTAGGCGCTTGAGACGAACTCCCAGTTGATGCCCGCGTAAAATTTTTCCAAATATTTCGGGCGCGCATTGTGCTCATCGATGTAATACGCGTGCTCCCAAACGTCCACGACTAGAAGCGGCACGAGCCCCTCGGTCACCGGCGTAGCGGCGTTTTGGGTCGCTTTAATGCAAAGCTTGCCCGATTTCGGATCGTAAGCGAGCCACACCCAGCCCGAGCCGAAATGCGCCGTAGCAGCAGCCAAAAACTCGCTTTTAAAATCCGCAAAATTTTCCGCTAGCGCCGATTTTAGCTCCACAGACGGCTCGCTAGGCTTTGCGATGCAATCCCAGTAAAAATCGTGGTTGTAAACCTGCGCTGCGTTATTGAAAAGCCCGCCGCTAGCAGCCGTTACGATCTCGTAAAGCCCCTTGCCTGCAAACTCGCCCGATTCGGTAAGTTTATTTAAATTTGCCACATAGGTCGCGTGGTGCTTGCCGTGGTGATAATCACAGGTTTGCTTGCTTACGACCCCGTTGTGCGCCGCATCGAACGGCAACTCTCTAAGTT
>CAUONQ010000058.1:0-6866 GCA_963456995.1 uncultured Campylobacter sp.
AAAAATATGAAAGTGTTAATCACTAAAAAACTTTTAGAAGAGATAGTTTCAAATACCAGCTCCTATCTCGATAAAAAAGATCTAAGCTCGATAACTTCGCATCTTTTGATGAGTGCTAAAGATGGAATTTTTAGTATAAAAGCTACAGATCACGAAATAGGTCTTAGCTATAATCTACAAAATGTCTCAATAGAAATGGAAGGAGAAGCCACGGCAAACGGAGGTAAGCTCCTCAGTGTCATTAAAGGCTTAAGCGACGATAACGTGACTTTAGAAACCGTTAACGGAGCGCTATTCGTAAAGCAAAAAAAATCCAAGTACAAACTTCCGATGTTTGAGACGAGGGATTTTCCAAGCTTTCCTAAAATAGATGGTAAAAACAGCTTTGACGTAAATGCTGGAATTTTAGGAAGAAGCCTTAAAAAAATATATCCGTCGATCGATACGAACAATCCAAAATATGAGCTAAACGGAGCTTTAATCGACGTAAAAGAGGGCTTTTTAAATTTAGTCGGGACCGATACTAAGCGACTTAGCGTTTATAAGCTGATCACTCAATCAAAAGCGGGCGAGCTAGATACTAAAATTTTAATCCCTAAAAAGGCAATAGGCGAAATTCAAAAGCTATTTTCGGACAAAATTAAAATTTACTATGACGAAAACGTGCTATTAGCAGTGAGCGAGAATTTTGAGTTTTTTACAAAGCTTATAAACGGCAAATTTCCAAACTACGAGCGCGTTATTCCAAGTGATACGGCGTATAAAATTTTAATCCCGCGCGATAAGATGGTAAGCGGCGTGCGAGCGATAAACGCGATGTGCGAGGAGATGAAGGTTACCATTAAGAAGGACGGAATGATTTTTGAGAGCATTAATGAGGATAATTCCGAGGCAAAGACCGAAATCGAAGCGCCAATCGATATAAACGGAGAAATAGTTTTTGGCGTGAAAAATCGCTTTCTGCTTGATTTTTTAAGTAATATCGAGAGTGAAATTTTTGAGCTTGATTTTAACAGCTCCGATACGGCGTTCGTGCTTAGCGCGGATAGCTTAAAAACGGTCGTCATGCCGATAAATAATATTTAAAGGAAAATTATGAAGCAAAATTACGTCGCTAGTAATATTAAAGTTTTAAAAGGTCTTGAGGCTGTTAGAAAGCGCCCCGGAATGTATATCGGAGACACCAATATCGGCGGGCTTCACCATATGATTTATGAGGTAGTGGATAACTCGATCGATGAGGCGATGGCGGGTTACTGCGACACGATCGATGTCGAGATCACTAGCGAAGGAAGCTGTATCGTTAGTGATAACGGTCGTGGAATCCCCGTCGATATACACCCGACTGAAAAAATTCCCGCCGCGACGGTAGTTTTAACCGTGCTTCACGCAGGCGGTAAATTTGACAAAGACACTTATAAAGTCTCCGGTGGTCTGCACGGCGTGGGCGTTAGCGTCGTAAATGCGCTCTCAAAAAAGCTCGTCGCTACGATCAAACGTGATGGAAATATTTATAGACAAGAATTTGCCAAAGGAATTCCTACTACCGAGCTTGAAAAGATAAAAACTACTAATCGTACGGGAACTACGATCGAGTTTTGGCCCGACGGCGAAATTTTTGAAATTTTAGAATTTGATGATGAAATTTTATCAAAAAGATTTCGCGAGCTAGCATATCTAAATCCAAAAATTACGATAAATTTTAAAGATAACCGCACGGGCAGGGACGAGCACTTTCACTTTGAAGGCGGCTTGGAAAGCTTCGTAAATGATATGAATAAAGCCGCTCCTATATCCAAAGCCGTATCATTTAGCGATAACGCGGATGATGTTATGGTCGATTTTGCGCTGATGTATAACGAAACGTATAGCGAAAATTTACTGAGCTTCGTAAATAATATCAAAACTCCGGACGGCGGTACGCACGAGGCGGGCTTTAGAGCGGGTCTTACTCGCGCGATAACAAATTACGTCGCGGCAAATGCGGCTGCGCGCGAAAAGGACACGAAGATAACCGGCGACGATGTTCGTGAGGGACTTATTGCGGTAATTAGCGTAAAGGTTCCCGAACCGCAGTTTGAGGGACAGACTAAAGGTAAGCTGGGCTCCAGTTATGTTAAGCCGATCGTGCAAAAGATGGCGTTTGAGGTGCTTAGCAAGTATTTTGAAGAAAATCCGATTGAAGCGCGCGCCATTATGAATAAGGCTCTTTTAGCTGCGCGCGGTCGCGAAGCGGCAAAAAAAGCACGCGATCTAACGCGCAAAAAAGACAATATAAATTCCGTCGGAACCCTTCCGGGAAAGCTAGCCGATTGCCAGAGTAAGGATGCGAGTATTAGCGAAATTTATCTAGTCGAGGGCGATAGCGCGGGCGGTTCGGCGAAGCAGGGAAGAGACCGCGTGTTTCAAGCGATCCTGCCGCTTAGAGGTAAAATTTTAAACGTAGAAAAGGCGCGCCTGGATAGAATTTTACAATCCGAAGAGATTAAAAATATGATTACGGCCTTTGGTTGCGGTATCGGCGAGGAATTTAACGAAGAAAAGCTCCGCTATCACAAAATTATCATTATGACCGATGCGGACGTTGACGGCAGCCACATCCAGACGCTGCTTCTAACATTTTTCTTTAGATTTTTGCGCCCTATCGTAGAAAACGGATATGTTTATCTGGCACAGCCGCCGCTTTTTAGATATAAAAAGGGCAAAAAAGAGATTTATCTAAAAGATGAAAAGGCGCTTAGCGAGTTTTTGATCGAAACCGGCATCGATATGGGCGAGTTTGAAGGCATCGGCAACGAGGATCTGATTGATTATCTAAAAATCGTCTCAAACTACCGTTCACTTTTGAACGAACTTAAAAAGCGTTTCAGCGTGCTTAGCGCGATCAGATTTTTGATAGAAAACGACGAAGCGCGAAGCCTTGGCTATGAGGAGCTATTTGAAATTTTAAAACCGCGCCTAGAGAGTGAAGGATTTAACATCTTAAATTCATACGTAAATGATGAAGGCATTAGAATTTATGTCCAAACTCCGAGCGGCTTAGAACAGCTTGTGATAGATGAGAATTTATTTAGCAATTATATCTTTGAAGAGGCGATCAAAGTTTATTCAAAGATCAAAGAGCGAGATGTAAGCTTCGGTAAGGATTTTATTGAAATTTTAGATGAAATCGAAAAAAGCTCGAAAAAAGGCGCTTATATTCAGCGCTATAAAGGTCTTGGAGAGATGAATCCAGAGCAGCTTTGGGAAACCACTATGAGTCCTGAAAATAGAAGGCTTTTAAAAATCAGCATTGCAGACGCACAAAGTGCTAGCGATACCTTTAATCTCTTCATGGGCGACGAGGTTGAACCGCGTAGGAATTACATTCAAGATCATGCTAAAGACGTTAAACACTTGGATATATAATGTCTGTTCTATTTAGTGAGACCAAAGAGCGCGAAAACCGTTTTATAACGGCACTTAAAATTTCGGTGCCGTTTACCTGCGTTTTGATTGTTTTCGGGATTATTTTGTTCCGAAACGGCGAGTTTAAATTTGACGATGTAATTTTGTTTTTGATACTTTTAACCTGCTATGTTTATTATGTCATCTATCAAATTTACTTTGGCTTTCAAAAGACTCTGATCGATCCCGTTACTCACGTATTCGTGCGCGAGGAGATCGAAAAAATTTTAAGTAATGATCTAGCCAAAAATCGTCAAATAAATATCGTTCTTTTGCGAATTAAAAATATCATCGATATAAACGATCGATACGGCTACAAAAACGGCGATGAAATTTTATATGAGTATTGTAAAGAACTTTCAAATTTTATGGCGGAGCAGGGTTTTAAGGACCTCCCGATTGGGCGCTTTATAAACGGTTACTTTGTATTCGGAGTGAAATCAAAAGCTACAAATTTAAGCCATATTTTGCGAATGTTTGAGCATAAAATTTCAAGTCAAACGATCAAAAACGTAGAGATAAAAAGCGAATTTACGATGCTTCCAAGCTCCTATGATCGCAATCTAAATAATATTGTAAATGCACTATTTTATAAGATAACTCACCTGGACGACGAAGAGCATGGCGAGAAAGCGATTGACGTAGAGAAGGTATTAATCGACGTGTTTTCCGCCGACGTAATGGAAGCGATCGACAGCGAAAATTTTAGCTTTAAATATCAACGCGTTGCAGATAAAAACGGCGTGAAATCGCATATAAATTTGATCCCGAAACTTGATCTAAGAAGTGGCGAAAAGATCACAAAAAGTAGAATTTTAGATATTTTGCTTCTAAATCATTACGATATTAAATACGATATTTCGATGATGAGGCAGATTTCTAGGATCATCTATTTTAAAGATATCGATGCTAAAATTTTTATCGAGATTATGCCTCAGACCCTGCGAAATAACGAGTTTCGCAATGAAATTTTAAAGCTCATCGATAATAATCTGATCGATCCAAAAAAGATCGTGTTTGAGTTTAACGAAAAGCTTATTTATTCGGAGATAAAGCGCTTTGATGAAATTTTGATTAAATTCCGCGAACTTGGATTTAGCTTCGCACTGTCGCAGTTCGGCGGCTCAAACGCGAGCTTTGAGTATTTAAAATTTCTAAACGTCGATTTTATCGTTTATGACATAGAATTTAATAAAAATTTAGACGATGAAAAGATTAAAAATATATTTATTGGCATTAATGAAGCCTGCGCTAAATCGGGCATCAAAACCGTAATGCGCTTTGTAGATAAGCAGGAATTCCAAGTGCAACTTTATAAAATGGGTATCGATTATATTCAAGGATTTTGCGTCGAAAAGCCAAATGATATATCGAATTTAAGGAGATCATAGTGAGATACGGCGAAGAGGAAATTGAAAAATTTGACATCGAAAATATGGAAGTTTGGCCCAATAAACAGGAGCGTGATTATCTAATAAAAATCACCCTGCCCGAGTTTTGCTGCCGCTGCCCGCGCTCTGGCTATCCGGACTTTGCGACGATCTATTTGGAATATATCCCCGATAAGCTCGTAGTTGAACTTAAAGCGATTAAAATTTACATTAATTCCTTTATAAATCGCTACATCAGCCACGAAGATAGCATAAATGAAATTTACGGCGCGCTGCAAAGCAAGCTAAAGCCTAAATTTATGAAAATCACGGGCGATTTTAATCCGCGCGGCAACGTCCACACGGTAATCGAAATAAACTCGGATCAAATTTACCGATGATAAGCTCAAATTTAGTCGAACAAATTTTTAAATCCGCAAGCATTAGCCGCTGGAACGATTACCCAAAGATGGTGAGTTTAGTCGAGCTTGATAAGCAGGCGCATAAATTTATCATCGCTTATTTCATCGCTAGCTTTGAGCGCGACGTGGATATCAACTACGTGATAGAAGCGGGGATTTTCGAGTTTTTAGCGCGCATCGTCGTGACCGACATCCGTCCGGACGTCTTTCATCAGATACAAAAAACCAAGAAAAAAAAGATCAACGAATGGGTTTTAAGCGTCCTGGAAAGCGATCTTTTGCCTATTCAAAATGGCGAGTTTTTCGAGCGATTTAAAAAATATCTAAATTCCAAGGATCATAAGAAAGAAGCGGTGATCTTAAAGGCGGCTAGTTACCTTTCTACGCGGTGGGAATTTAATATCGTCTATCAAACGAGCCAGTTTTTAAACGACATCGAGGAGCTTAAAGCCAAGGTCGAGGAGGAGCTAGAAGATTATTACGAGCTCATCGGCGTGCGAAAGATAGTGATGAATAAAAAGCTCGCCCGCATAGTTGATCTTAGCGGTAGACTTCGTTTTCAAAAGCGCTGGGCGCAGACGCCGCGCATCCCTGAGACATCGGTACTAGGACATATGCTGGTAGTCGCGATTTTAAGCTACTTTTTCTCACTTGAAGTGGGTGCGTGCCGCTCGCGTACGGCATATAATTTTTTCTGCGCGCTATTTCACGATCTACCAGAAAGCCTCACTCGCGACATAATCAGCCCCGTAAAATACGGCGTCAAGGGCCTTAGCGACATCATCAGCGAATATGAGATGCGGCTAATAGATGATAAAATTTTACCTTTCGTACCAGAACATATGAGAGATGATTTTAGCTATATTTTGGGTATCCGCAAAGAGGGCGGTAAATTTATAAAAGACGAGTTTGAAAACCGTACCTTCGAGCTAGGCAAGGAGCCTAAATTTGCAGAAGGTAGCCTAAAGATGTTTAACGAAGATAAATTTCGCGCAATCGACGGCAAAGCGCTTAAGTATTGCGATAAACTAGCGGCGTTTTTTGAGGCAGGGATTTCGATCAGTTATGGCGTGAAAAGCAAGGAGCTGCTTAGCGGGTATAATTCGATGCTGGAATTTTTCAAATCAAAGCCGAAAATTGAAGGCGTCGATTTTCAGAGTGTTTGCGAGGATTTCAAAGAGCATTTCGGGCTTAATAGGATCGATTTATAAAACCCCTTCCCAGATGGCTGCGGCACATGCGAGATCTAAGTGCTCTGCTGTATTCCTACCCTGAAGCGGTGCCTAAAAAAAGCATTGCACAGGTCTAAGAAAGGGCAATCGGGATTATATGGAAATGTTTCTTAAAGTAAGGTTATAAATGAATTTTAAAAATCATCTTTTATCCGTATTTCGCGAGGTCTTTATCCCTCATCATCGCTCTATTGAGTTCAGAGCTAAAATTTTTGCCGCGATGCTACTTGCTAAAAAAAAGCAGACCGACGAGGATTACGACGTGATCAAAGATATAGCCGGCGAAATTTATCCGGGTGACGAGCAGCGCATCGGCGTGCTGGTCTCCATCGTAAAAGAGTATATCTTAAAGGCGAAAACCTATAAAAGCTTAAATTTAGACGCGCTTCTAAAAG
>CAUONQ010000059.1:0-6848 GCA_963456995.1 uncultured Campylobacter sp.
AAAAAATTATTTTTTAAGTATTTTTGGATAAAATTGCGCTCACATTTCATTGTGAAGGATGTTTCATGAAGAAATTTTTAATTTCATCAATGTTAGTCGCAAGCGGCTTGATCGCTCACGAGCACGGCGATATGCAAAATTTCGACCCTAAGACCGGCAAGCACCTCGTCATTGCGATGGAGCAGCTAGGCGAGAAGGGCAACGTAACCGTCGGCGAGGTCGTAGCGGTCGAGACGAACTACGGCGTGGCGTTTTTCCCGAATTTAAAGGGTCTTACTAGCGGCGTGCACGGCTTTCACGTACATCAAAACGCCGACTGCGGCGCTACCGAGAAGGGCTTAGGCATGAAAGCTGGCGGTCACTGGGATCCGAGCGATACCAAAAAGCACTCGTTTGCTTGGGACGATAGCGGCCACAAGGGCGATCTGCCTGCGCTTTTCGTGGATGTCGAGGGCAATGCCGTCTATCCGGTGCTAGCTCCGAAAATCAAGAGCTTAGATGAGCTAAAGGGCCACTCGCTGATGGTTCACGTAGGCGGCGATAACCACAGCGACCATCCGAAGCCGCTCGGCGGCGGTGGCGCTAGAATGGTCTGCGGCGTTATAAAATAAGCCTCGTTGCGGATGAAATTTAATCATCCGCAATCTCTAAGTATGTCCGCTCTGCGGTTAAATTTACGCGATGAAATTTCGCCGTTCGCAGCGCCGAGATACGCCCGCTTTGCCGTTAAATTTACGCATGGCGGGCTTTTAATGCAATCTATGCAGCGCGAATTTATGCTAAATTTACGCGCTGCGCACCTCTTGCCTTTCGCTTAAAATTTTAAAATTTAGCCTTGTTTGCGCGCATTGTGCTTCTGCTTTGTTTTTGCCGCAGCGGCGTAAAATTTTCTAAATTTACGGCGCCGAGCTATTTTGGCGGCGCGAGCTTCATTTAACTTTTTCTTCACGACTTTTTCCTACAATCACGCTAACTTTCACAAAGGAGAGAGAATGAAAAAGATTGTTTTAGCAAGCGTTTTAGTCGCGGGCGTGCTGTTCGCTGCAGATTTTCAAAATAGCACTCCCGAGCAGATCAATGCCTCGATCGCCGGTGCCGA
This sequence comes from uncultured Campylobacter sp., assembly GCA_963456995.1. Taxonomy (GTDB): domain Bacteria; phylum Campylobacterota; class Campylobacteria; order Campylobacterales; family Campylobacteraceae; genus Campylobacter_B. Next base: position 1,100 of record CAUONQ010000059.1, read on the forward strand.
CGCCAAGAGCTTAAGCGAAGCGGCGTTTGAGATCGACAAGCGCGCAGGCGAGCTAAGGGCGCAGGCAAGGGATCTCAAGCGCGGATTTAAGACGGAGTTTAAAAAGAAACTGGACGCTATGAGCGTCGAGGATCGCGAGAAATTCCTAGACGAGTTTAGAAAAAACTATAACGCCCAGGCGGGCAAGCTAAGCGTCGAGCAGGCGGATAGGCTTGATATCGAGCTTAAAGACCGCGGCAATTTCGGCAAATTTAAAAGGCCCGCTTGCGGGTTTGGTCCGCACAGATCGCAGGCAGCACCCGGCGAGTGCGGTCATATGCCGCCTGAAGGAATGCGCGGAGGCGCAGGTCTGGCAATGCCGCCAAGAGGCGAGATGCCGTGTAATCAAAACGCTGGCGAAGCTGTGTGCCCTATGACGCAGCAATAGCCGCCCGCGCAAGCTATTTAGTTCCGCGCAGCATTTGCGCGGAATTTTACTTTATCAAATCGCGGCGTAGAAATTTTAAAATTTAGCTTAAAGCTCATACGGCATAGCGCCGATGAAATTTCGCAAAATTTTATCGGCGCAGGCAAGGTTTTGAAATCCTGCGCGGCGAAATTTTAGGATGTGAAATTTTAAAATTTCGTAGTGGCAGAATTTTAAAACTCCCGTACTTTGCCTATAAATTTTAAAATTCCGTGGCGTAAAATTTTAGCTTCTTGCACCGCTTGGCGCACTGCGCGAATTAATTACCAGGCGAGCAATCTAAATTTACGAAGCGTGCTCTTGAGCTAAGACGCGTTGTTTCGCTGCGATAAAATTTGCCGTGAAATTTCGCAATTAAATTTTTACGTGGAATTTCACAGGGTATAATTTCAAAAATTCTATGCAAGGAGGCGGGCTATGGCAAGAGTTTTGATCGTCGAGGACGAGGGGATGCTACTAGACATGATGTGCACCTATATGCGCGGCGCGGGGCACGAGGTAAGCGGCAGCAAAAGCTACGACGAGGCGCTTTCATTAGCATACGAAAAGAGCTTCGATCTGTGGATCTTCGACGTCAAAATCATCGGCGGCAACGGCTTTGCGCTACTTCGCGAGCTGCGCGAGGCCGGGCGCGGAGCACCGTGCATTTTCACGACGTCGCTAAACACACTGCAAGACGTCGAAAGCGGCTTTAGAAGCGGCTGCGACGACTACCTCAAAAAGCCCTTCGAGCTAAAAGAGCTGGCTCTGCGCGCAGATAATCTACTAAAGCGCACCTTCGTCCACAACGCCGCCAGACGCGAAAATATCGGCGGAAGCTTTAGCTTCGATATGGCTCAGCGCGCGCTATATCATGCAGACAGGCTCGTGCCGATGCCGCAAAAGCAGGCGAGGCTTCTTGCGCTGCTTCTAAAAAACCGCGATAAGCTCCTTAGCAAAGATGAAATTTTCGCCGCGTTGTGGGACTACGACGAGAGTCCGAGCGAGCTTAGCCTGTGCGTTTATATCGCCGGGCTGCGAAAAATTTTAGGCAAAGATCGCATCATAAACGCCTCCAAGCTCGGTTACAAATATGTTTAGGAGCGCGCTGTGTCTAAAATGCGTCAAATTTTACCGATTTTTTTACTCTACACTCTTACTAGCGTCCTGTTTTTAGCGCTAGTAAGCAGCATATTTTACGAACGTGAGAAGTTTTTTATCGCGGATCGCGATGCCTTTGCGATCAGGGATTTTAAACACGGCTTAGAGGCTAAGCTAGCGCGCGGCGGGCGCCTAAACGAGGGCGATTTCGACGCCATGCAGGCATACGCGGCGGATCTGAATAGCAGCGATGAGATCGCACGGGATTTCGAGCCGAAGGATGACGCGCCGCGCGTGTATATGGAGGGGTCGAGCAGGATTGAGCAGTTTAATCTCACCGCCAAGGACGGCACGGAGTACTACGTAGCGATCAAAACTGAGGCGCTTGAGAGTAAGCTCGCGGAGCTGAAGCTTAAAATTTTAGCCGCAAGCGCGCTTGTTTTGGCGCTTATTTTGCTGATCGCGTATTTTATCATCCGCCTTTCGCTGCGTCCGCTTTATGAAAAGATCGAGTTTCTAAATGGCTTCATCCGCGATACGACGCACGAGATAAAGACGCCTCTTAGCGTGATTTTGATGAGTATCGAGCTTTTTGAAACCGAGCCGAAAAAATATCTAGGCAATATCAAGGCGGGCGCAAATACGATAAACGCGCTGTTTGAGGATCTAACCGCGCTAAGCTTAAACAAAAGCGGCAGCGGACGAGAGGTAAATTTAGGCGAGCTGGTGCAAAGCCGTATCAAATATTTCGGCATCGCTGCGGAGCAAAAGCGCATAAGCTTGAGCACCGATCTGCGCCCGGTAGCCTTTTGCGCGGATGAGTTTAAACTGCGAAAAATCATCGATAATCTGCTTGGCAACGCGATAAAATATTGCTACGAGCTCGGCTGCGTCGAGGCGAGCCTGCGCGAGCGTTCGCTTCGCATCAAAAACAGCGGCGCCGGCATAGCGCGGCAAAATTTGCCGCATATTTTCGAGCTTTACACCCGTTTTGACGAACGTAACGGCGGCTTTGGCATCGGACTTTTTATCGTGAAAAAATACTGCGACGAGCTCGGGCTTAAAATTTCGTGCAGAAGCGAGCCTGGAGAGACGGAGTTTCGGCTGGAATTTTAACTTTACCCAAATGAAATTCTGCGCAAACGAAATTTTAGCAGGCGGGCTTGCTAGGCTTAGTCGCGAGCGGGTTTAAATTTAGCTAGCGATTCAGTTCGTAAAAATTTGCGCCAGATTATAATTTGACGGCGGAATTTGCGCATGTAATTCAGTCGCGTCCCCAAAATTTCGCCCGCCGGTTTGCAGAATACGCAGCGAAAATTCTACGGAATTTCGTGAAATTATGTATGAACTCAGGCAAGATTGCGGCGGCTACGGATAGAATTTAACGGCGGTGCAGATAAAATCGCGTGCGACAATCGGCAAAATTTCGCGAAAATTTCGCGGCACGCCGATCGAGCCTGCTTGCTCTGCTATCTCATACGCGCCGTATTCATAGCTCGCACAAAAGGCGGCGTCGCTTTGGGTTTTGATACTCGAACGGAAGCTATCCCGCTTCCCATTCTTGCCGCTCCAAGCCTTGCTTCGCCGTGATACATACCGAGCTTATCTTTCGTCCACGTAAAGCCCGTGCGTCAGCGCTTATCGATCGAGATGATGTCGCCGAGTCCTTTGCCTATCCCGGTATTATGCGGGTGCTTTTGTAAGATATTGCGGCAGGCTGCGCTTAAATCAATGCTGTGGCTGTCCGTGTTTAGCCAGGATCACGAATATCTTGTCGAGATTTGCCTTTGCCCTAAAATTTGCACGATCTCATCTAGGCTTAAAATTTTGCCGTGCGAGTCAAAGCCTACGTTTAGTATGCGCCCCTCCAGGCTGGAAGCGCGGTCGTGCAAGTGTCCGTGAAGCATAAAAGAGCCTTTCTGGGCGCGGTTGTGCTCCTCTATGGGATAGTGAAACATACAGATGCTCATACCCGTTTTGCCGTCCTTCATCGCGCCCGCGCCGCCGTCAAAATTTAGCTCCTTGTAGTGCAGGATATCGCTAAAAATAGGATTTCCGTCGTCTTTTAGCTCGCGTAGCAGCGCTTCTTTGTTTTGGCTGATGAGCGTATCGTGGTTGCCTAAAATCAGCACGTGCGAGCCATTTAGCCTATGCGCGACGCTTTTTAGATCCTTTAATTTATTACAAAATGCAAAATCGCCTAGATCATAAACCGTATCCTCGGACCCCACTACGGCATTCCAGAGCTCTATTAGCTTTTCATTCATCTCGCTTACGTCGTTAAAAGCCCTAAATTTAGGGCAGTATTTCATAATATTGCCGTGATAAAAATGCAAATCGGAGGTAAAAAATATCATCATTTTTCCTTTAAGCTTTAATCGCTGCATTAAATTTACGCTTTACGTAAATTTGCGCGGCGTCAAATATTCGCACTAATCGTTAAATTTTTTCTAAAAATTCTTTTATAAAGCCTAGCTTGCCCTGCTCGTCAAGGGATCTAAATTCACGCTCGTTTGCTTTGATGTGATCGACCAATGGGTGAAATTCCTCATCGAGCTTGGTTTTATCCAGTTTGCCGGAAAGCGCCTCGTTTTTACTGCGAGCGAAAAATTTATTCACGAGATAATAAGGCGTTTTCATCTTAAAGCAAAAATCGTTTTGGCTCGGGATATACACCATAAAGCCCTCGAATTTCGCCTCTTTGACTATATTTTTAAGCTCCGCAAAGCTCGTTTTTAGATACTGCTCGCCCTCTTTATAAAAAGGTCTTTTTAGCACTCCGGCAGTGCTTGCGGCGATTTTATCCAGCTCAAATTCGCTTGCTTGCGCGCCGGTTTTAGCGTCGATAAGTCCGATAAAGGTCTCGCCTAGCTCCTCTTCTACGATGTGCGGGTCGCTCTCGTCGGTGATCTCAAATAAAAAAGTTTTATTTGGATAGCGTTTGAAAATTTCTTCAAATTTACAGCAGTGCTCGCGCGCCATCTGCGCAAATCTACTATCGGTCGATCCCGTCGTGGAGTAGATGACGCGGCGGTTAAAGCTCGCGCCGCTTTCGCCGACATCTACGTAGGTGCAACACCCCAAAAAGCCATTTACCTTTCGTACGGCAAGCACGGGCGTATCGTCTGTGATATAGATAGGATAGAGGCTTTTGTGCGAGGTAAATTCCGAGTAGTTATAGACCTTTTTAAACGGACGCACGATGATATTTAGATCTTCGTCCATTATGAGCCCGCGCATCTCAAGCAGCGCCTTATCCCAATCGGCTTTGAAAAAGACGCGTTTTGAGTATTTGTAGGTGCGAAGCTCGGGATAAAGCTCGCTTTGACGCGCACTCCAGAGCCTTTTATCCTGCGTGGCGACGATATATTTTTTCGTTACGTAGGTATTTTGCGCCGCATCAAAGGGCAGATCGCGCCTGTTTAGAGCCGCCGCGTCTTTAATCTTTTGCGCTACGCTTTGGCTCATAGACTTAATGGGCGGGATCAAAATTTCGCCCTCTATTTTGTTGTTTGCGACCTTGATAAACATCGCTATTACCGTATTTTCATCGACGCCGTGCTCGGAAGCGAAGAAATTTTGCATTCTAAAGCATTCAAAAATAAATCCATTTTGGGCGGCTTGCTCTTTTAGGCTTAGCAGCTCTTTGGTGCGCGCGCTCACGTTGCTAAGTACGATAAGAACGTCTTTAGATTTGTTTTCCAGGGCAAATTTATACGCCTGCTTTATCTCGCGGGCGACCTTGCGCTTCGCGTCCTCCAAAAGCTTCGGCGACCAAGTATAAATCCCCGCCTCATCGGTTAGAAACATATCGTTTTCCAGATGATAAATTTGCGCCTGCGGATATTCGTTTTGGAATTCTTTAATTTTCTCTTTTGCGAAAGTCGTTTTACCCGAGCCCGCGTGTCCGCGAACGACTATAAATTTTCTCATTTTACCGCCTTAATTTTATGTGGCGATATTCTACCTGAAATTTGAGCGCTTTGGTATCAAGAAATATGGATTTTGACAAAATTCAATTTACAGAGCTGAATTTCGCCGCTTAGCTCGCGCGGTTTTGAGGCGCGAATTAGACGGCGCGGCACCCGTATCTACGAGGGCTACTACCGATGCGCGCTTTTTGGCGCGAAATTGAGCGAGGATAAAATTTGCGGCGAAGCCGCTGGGCGGTTTAAATTTAAACCTCAAGGCTCAAATTTACAG
>CAUONQ010000060.1:0-6799 GCA_963456995.1 uncultured Campylobacter sp.
ATGCGCGGACTTAAAAGCCCCCTTGCCAAGCCTTTAGCAGCGTTTTTTGCGCTAGCCATCATCTTTGCTTTGGGCTTCATGGGCAATATGGTGCAGGCAAACTCCATCTCAGACGGCTTTAGCAGTGCATTCGGGATTCCGAAGTGGGTGAGCGGCGCAGCATTGGCGCTCATCTGCTGCGTCATCTTTTTTGGCGGCGTCAAAGCGATCGCGCGCGTAGCAGAAAAGGTCGTGCCACTAATGGCGATCTGCTACGTGCTCGTCGGTCTCGTCATCATCGGCTCAAATTTCGATAAAATTCCATCCGTCATCGCGCTGATATTCAAAGCCGCATTCGATCCATCGGCTGCCTGGGGCGGCGCTACGGGCGCTACGATCGCTACTGCGATGAGATACGGTATCGCGCGCGGGCTCTTTTCAAACGAAGCGGGCATGGGCTCGACGCCGCACGCACACGCCGCGGCGAACGTCAAACACCCCGTAGATCAAGCCGTGCTCGGCATAATGGGCGTTTTCGTCGATACCTTCATCGTGCTTAACATCACCGTTTTCGTCGTGCTTAGCACCGACGTAGTCACCTTTGAAAACGGCAAGGCGGTATTTTCGGGTATCTCGCTGGTGCAAGAAGCCTTCGGATCGCAAATTTTAGGTCGCAGCGGCGGCTACGGCTTCGTGGCGATCTGCCTGTTTTTCTTCGCATTTACCACGATTTTGGGCTGGTATTACTTCGCCGAGATCAACGTGCGATACCTCCTGGGCGCAAAATTCGTCAAGCTCTTGCAAATTTTAGTCGTCGCATTTGTATTCATAGGAAGCGTGCAAAAGATCGACCTTGTCTGGGGGCTAGCCGATATGTTTAACGGACTGATGGTGATCCCTAACTTAATCGCAATCATCCTACTTAGCCCCGTCGTCGTGCGGCTTTTGAGCGACTTTAACGACGGCAAAAGTTACGACGCGAACGACTACAAATAACGCCGCGCGCTAAATTTCAAGCCCGCACTTGGAATTTAGCGCAAAATCGCCGCAAAATTTAGAATTTTAAAATTCTTTTCGAGCTAAAATCCTTGCCTAAATTTTATGATCTAAGGAGAACGGATGCAAATTTTAAGGAGCGAAAAAATGCCCGTTTTAAAAGCATTACTGACCGGGCAACCGCGCGCTTACGGCGACGAGCACGCTACACAGCCTCTGAAAAAGCGCTGGGAGACGGCGATATTCAAGCAAGCCAGAGCGGACGAAGTGCGCGCAAATAAGCTTGGATTCGAGGGTGACGCGGTAGCCGACACGCTGCATCACGGCGGAGAGGAAAAGGCGATTTTTGCCAACTCGCTGCAAAATTACGCCGCGTGGGAGAGATTTTTGGGACTTAAAAATCTAGCCTACGGCGCAATGGGCGAAAACCTCACGATCAGCGGACTACACGAGCAAAACGTCTGCATCGGCGATGTGCACCGTATAGGCTCGCTGGTGTTGCAAGTAAGCCAGCCGCGCAAGCCCTGCTACAAGCTCTCGATGCGCTGGGGCAACGCGGAGATGACGGCAGAAATCGCGCGCAGCGGACTTACCGGCTGGTACTACCGCGTGCTGGAGGCGGGCTCGTGCCGCGCGGGCAACGAGATCTACGTCGTAGAGCGCGACCCCGCCACGATGAGCATAATGGAGCTCAACCGTCTATTTTACGGCGATCGCCTCGATGAAGGGCTGTTAGCAAAATTTAACCGGCTTACGACGCTTACGTCAAAATGGCGCGAGGATATGTGCCGCAAGCTAGAAGGCAGCTACGACGACAGCTTTATGCGGCTATGAAATTTAGCCCCGAAGCGGCGTTATAAGACCAGCAAAGCGGCGCCGCATCTTGCTAGCTTTAAAAACGCCCTCTTGGTGCAGATTTCAAAAATGCTTTCTTGCGAGCCAACCTGCAAAATACTTTCTAGACTTGAGCATTTAAAACATCTTCTAGGCTTTCGGTATCAGCGCGCAAAACCACTTCTTAAGTGCGAGCCCTAAATTCAGGCTAAATTCCAAAGCCGAAATTTTAATTTAATCCACGCCTCACGCACGCAAATGATCTATTCTCGCACCATGTTTTGCGGCATGATACAGGCTGCAAGCAAAATAAAGACGCAATTTAACCGCGCCTAGAATTTAATCTATATGAAGTCTAAATTTAATTGCACATTTAAAACCGCACGCGCCGTTCTTTGTAAATTTTAAAATTTAAAAGCGGTAAATTTAACCCTTTTGCTACGCAGCGAATTTTTCATAAAAGTCAAAAAGCAAATTATTTACTCGCGCGACGCACTCATCTTGCGCATTTAGCGGCACAGCTCTTACGCTGCAAACGAGCTCCTAAGCTTTTAACGCGCGCCAAATTGAGCGCCAAAGCCTTGCCTACCGCCTTTAAAAGCTTATTTATAGCGTTCCCTATAAGTATAATTTTGCGCGGCGCGGTAACAATTACGACCTTTTAAGAGCGCGGCCGCAGCTCAAAAGCCTATTTCGGCTTTTTAAAACCGCGCGCTGTATGGCTCAAAGTCCATTCCTGCGCTCACTCCACTATCGCAATCCCCGCATCTGCGCAGGTTTTTCGCACTTTTTTAGATATGCCGATGCCGCTCGTCTCGACTTTTTTAAGATTAATAAAGGGCGCAAGCTCGGCGGCGTCAATGTTTTTAATGTCGAAAAACTCATCCTCGCCGTCCCAATCAGGCGCGATTTGCAGATAAATTTCGTTTCCGCCGTCAAGGTAGAGTTCGCTCACCTGTTCCGCCAAATTTACGGGGACTGGATAGTCCTTAAACCACTTTTTGGCTTGCGGCAGGGCGCCAAAATCCGCGTACGGATCGATGCCGCACTCCTCGCAGTACTCAAACACGTCAAATTTGGGCTGTAGCAGGGATTTTTCATACATCAGCTCGTTCATCACGGCGACTTTGAAATTGAAATTTTTAAACGCTAGCGTCTCGCCGGCCGCGCGCGGAAGCTTAAATTTATCGCTCGGCTTTCGTTTTGCTTTTTTTGCCTTCTGGTTGATACAGACGCGCCCTATCGGCATTTTCGCAGCTCGCACGATATCTGCGATCTCGTCGGTGTCGCGCTTAGCGAAGCGCTCGGCGAAGTCCATTTCGTCGATTTTTTGTTGCACGGTCTCGGCTAGAGCTAGCGAGACTTCGAACTTGCCTAGGCTAAGCTCCAAAAATATATATGCGCCGCGCAGCTCCTGCTCTGGCACGGCCTCAAGCGGCGGTCTGCCATCTATCGTGAACGCGCCGCCGTAGAGCTTGCGCGGAACCTCGTGCTGCACGCCCTTTGCGACCTCAAGCATCAAAATCATCTCAGTAAGCTTCGGTTCTGCGAGCTCGCCTGCGCGCACGAAGGCAAAAATCCCAGCCTCATCCCAAAAATAGCGGCTTTTACCCTCTCCGTCATCGATCACGCGCGGCTGCCCCAAAGCTTCGTTAAGCTTAGCTAGATCAAACTCACAGTTTACGCCGCCGATAAAAATGCCGTCCTGGCGCACATCGACATCAAATTTATCCTTTTTAAAAATATCAAACAGTCCCATTTTATCGCTCCTGATTTTTTTTGCTTCGAATTTCATCTTAAAATTTTTCCAAAAACCCATAAAAATCGTCCGCGAAAAGCCTATCCTCGCCCTCCGCGTAGTCGCGCACGAAGACTTTGTATTCGCACGGCGCGTCGCCTGCTCGCTCGCTCGCTATCTCTTTCGTCGCTCCGCTTGCCGCTTCGTCTGCCGCCTCGCTCATTGTCGCGCCCGCTGTTTTACACATCGTTTCATCTGCCGCTTCAGCATTCATATTGCGCGCCGCATCCAGCGATCTCTCCGCGCGCTTCGTCGCCAGGTGCCCTATTTTTCGCACCGTCGGCTACCGTCGCGACGACCGTATCACGCGCCGTCTCGCTCGCAGCTTCTCCGCTCATGCTCTCCGCCGTCTTGCCGCGCGCCGTGTTGGGCGAGCCGTCCGCTATACCGCCGCCGTCGCCTGCGGGCGAAATTTTAAAATAATACTCCTCGTCCTCGAGCTACAAAAACACGAGCTCATCCGCGGCGAATAGCCCGTTTTTGAGATTTATCTCATACGTGTAGCAGATGTCGGCGTCGGCGCTATCCACAAACTCGGGCGATGTGATCGTTTTTAGCTCCGTCCCCGCCGCGCTGACGCTAGCGTATCTTAGCAGCATCTGCTCGTAGCTCGCAGGCAGCGCAAAGCCTAGCCGCCGCTGCGCCTGTGCGATCCAGGCGGGCTTTATGTCGCTGCGCCCCGCAGCCGTGATATTTTTAGATTTTTGAATAAGTTCTTCTATCATTTTTATCCCATTTTGAGTGAGAAATTTTAATGCCTTAGCAGTATCAAGACGCGCTGTTTGCATAGATTTACGGGCATGTGGCACGGCTTTTAAAATCCAAATTTAAAAGAACGCGCAGCGTCAAAACCAAAGCGAGCCGTTTAAAATTTAGAACAGCCCGCGTCTAAATTTTAACCGCAAACGCGAGCTCCCAGTGCCCTAGTGATCTAAATTTAGCGCTAAGCCCTAGCCAGCGCTATTACTTCGATCTCCACAAGCGCGCCTTTGGGGAGTTTGGCGACCTGCACCGTGCTGCGAGCCGGCTTGTGCTCGCCGAACGCCGCTGCGTATATTTCGTTCACCGCGGCAAAATCGCCCATATCAGCCAAAAAAATCGTCGTTTTGACGGCATCTTGCAGCGTCGCGCCCGCCTCTTTCAGGATCGCGGCGAGGTTTTGCAAAACCTGCCTGCTCTGCGCCTCCACGCCGCCCGCGACGAACTCGCCGCCCGGTTTAAGCGCGATCTGCCCCGAGGTAAAGATGAGCCCGCCCGCCTTGATCGCCTGAGAGTACGGTCCGATGGCCTGCGCCGCATCGGGAGTCGAAATGATCTGCATACTAAATCCTTTGTGAAAAATTTTGCCCATTTTATCGCAAAATATTTTAGCATTGCTTTAGACGGCAGAATTTTGCGAGTGGGCGGCTAAGATTGCGGGCACGATGAAATTTAATTAGCGGTTGGTGATGGCTAAATTTTCTTCGTGTGAAGGAGCGGTGCGCGATCAAATTTATCGCACAAATACAGCGGACAATATGGCGAGAAGCTAGCGCGGAATAGCGAGCCGTGGCGGCGAACGGCAAAATTTAAGATAGCTGACGGGCGCAGAAAACAGCGCATGAAAGTGCGACTAAATTTAATCGCTGAGAGTTGGTTTGGTAGTACGTACGGCAGCGCGGAAAATGATCTATGGAGCGATATTTTAAATTTTGTGGGCATAAACATATAAAATTTCATAAGTACGAGCACGATAACGCCGCGCGCTCGGCAATACGACGACTCTATCGGCGGCACCGAATGAATGCATGGCGATACGACGAAATAGATACGAGTGCGGCTAAATTTAACCGATGCGAATGGACGAAACTTCATCGGCATCGTTTACAGCAAATCAAATCCTTGCACCATCAAGATCACAATGTCGCGACAGCAAAACCAAGTCGCTCACGATAGTGATACGAGCGATGGGGCGGTAAAAGCAGCGCCAAAATCGCCACCATCGCAGCAGAAAGAACAGCGCCGTAATAAAAAATCAGTGCGACACCGCGCAACGCAATCAAAATCCTCGCGGTAGCAAGCGCGGCAACGAAGTTGTCGATGTAGCGGAGCAAAATCAGCGCTACCAAAATAATAAAATCAAGACCTCACGACAAGCGAGACCTCCGACACAACGGCAACAGAATCAACATCGCAGCAGCGGAAAATTAGCGTAGTCGCGACAAGATCAGCGTAACGCTACGATAAAATCGGTGCCATCGAAGCGAGACTGGCGCGACACTACAGCAAGATCTGCGCTACTGCGGCAATAAGATCAGCGTCATCGAAATAGATCAACGAGAGCTCATAAAATTTTACGCGAAATTTTATACGAAATCCTGTATAAAATTCTATGATTTTGGCTTGAGATTAGCCCGCGATTACAGTTCTAAATCAGTCTGTATCAATTTACGATCAGTCCGTAAAGTAGCTTTAAAATCGTAGCGGCAACGACGAACAGAAGCATCTTGCGCACGAATTTTACGTCGCATCGCATCACTAGACTTGAGCCTGCGAAGCTGCCCGCGATCTGTCCGACCGCCATCACCGCTCCGACGAGCCATAAAATTTGCCCACCGATGATAAAAACGCCCAAAGAGACGATGTTTGAGGTGAAATTTAAAACCTTCGTGTGTGCGACCGCCTTTTTCATATAAAGCCCTAAAATTCCCACGAGAGCAAACGTCCAAAACGAGCCCGTACCGGGGCCAAAAAATCCGTCGTAAAAGCCCAAAACAAGCCCGAAAATAGCGTAAAAGCTCTTTTTTGACATCTTGGGTTTGGCGGGCGCTTCGCCAAGGTTTGGCGAAAAAATCATATAAAAGAAAAGCGCCAGTAGCAGGATCGGAATGAGGTAGTTTAGGAATTTCGCATCGATTAGAAGCAGGACATAAGCGCCGACGAGTCCGCCGATAAACGTAAAAACCACGCCACGCAAGATCTCCGCCGCATCGACGTAACCCTTGCGGATGAAATTTAAAGCGGCGGTGAAGCTTCCGAAGCTGCCTTGAAATCTATTTGTGGCGATCGCTACATGCGGTGGAACGCCCACGGCAAGCAGCGCAGGCAGCGAAATCAGCCCGCCGCCGCCCGCGATCGAGTCGATAAATCCGCCGAAAAACGCCGCCGCAAAAAGCACCGCAAACTGCCAAAGCTCAAGCTCCATCTTTATCC